>JANLWJ010000543.1:0-9676 GCA_031364455.1 Actinomycetes bacterium
TCAGCGACGCCGCGATCGGCCCGAGAATCATCAGCGCCAGCGAGCCGAAGATGTTCCCCCTCTCGCGGTCTCCCCCGATCGGCAGCAACCACGCGAACTGCGCGACAAACATGATCACCGACGCCATCGTCGCCGCAACAGACGCGATGAGAATGTCGCGGTTGTAGACGTGGGCGAGCTCGTGCGCCAGCACGCCCCGCAGCTCGCGTTCGTCGAGCAGCTGCAAGATGCCTTCGGTGCAGCAGACCTTGGCGTTCTTTGGGTTGCGACCCGTGGCGAACGCGTTGGGGGCCATCGTCGGAGACACATACAGCTGCGGCATCGGTTCACCCTGCTGCATGGCGAGGTTCTGCACGATCCGGTACATCGTCGGCTGCTCGGCTTCGGTCACCGGGCCGGCCTTCATCGCACGAATCGCGAGCGAGCCGCTGTTCCAATACGAGAATGTGTTCATTCCGAGCGCGATGACAAAGGCGATGGCCAGGCCTTGGGTGCCGCCGAGCCATGCGCCGATCAGCATGATGACGGCGGCCATCAGCGCAAGGAGGAAGGCGGTCTTGATGCCGTTGACGTAGCGGTTCATGACTCCACTACTACCATCTGCGGCTGAGAATCTCCTGTGGACGTCAGAGACGGTCGATCAAGCCAAGGGCCAGCGAAGGTGCCAGCGAGAAGGCCACCGTCAGCACCAGGCAGACGGCGACGGCAACCGTCGAGGTCCACGACTTGATCGCCAGCCGCTCGGGCGCGCCTTCGTTGTCAGCAGTCTCCGGACGCCGGAAGAGCTGCGCGGCCCACGCCAGGTAGTAGGCCAGGCCGATGACCGTGGCAACGGCCATGACGACCGCCAACCACCAGACCCCGGCGTCCACGGGAACAATCAGCACCCGCACCTTCACCAGGAGGCCGATCAACCCCGGCGGCAGGCCGGCGAGGCTGGCCAGGAAGAAGGCGAGCGCGACCGCTAGCCACGGGCTGCGCCAGGCCATCCCTCGGTAGTCGGCAAGGGACTCCGCACCGGTACGTCTGGCCACGACAGCAACAACCCCAAATGCACCGAGGTTCATCGCGGCATAGGCAACCAGGTAGCCGATGACGGCACCGGTCACGCCGGGCCCCCACACCACCGAGCCAGCCACCGCTGCGAGTGGCACCAATATGTAGCCGGCCTGAGCGATCGATGACCACGCCAGCAGCCGCACCGCGTGCCGCTGTCGCAGCGCCACCGCATTGCCAACCAGCATCGTGAGCCCGGCAAGTACAGCAACGATCGGAGCCCAGATCTCGCTCCAGCCCGCGAAGGTCCAGGTGACGAGCAGCAGTGCAGCGAAGCCCGCGGCCTTGGAGACCACCGAGAGGTACGCGGCAACAGGAACCGTGGCGCCCTGGTACGTATCCGGCGCCCACGCGTGGAAGGGCACCGCTGCGATCTTGAAGCCGATGACCGCAAGCAGCATCACCAGTCCGGCAGAGCCTAAGGGCGTGGGATCGGTCAGCGTCGCGACAGACGCCAGTTGGTCGAACCCAACGACGCCGGTTGTTCCGTAGAGCAGTGAGATGCCGTAGAGCGATACGGCAACGGAGACGATCGAGAAGATGAACGCTTTCAATGCTGCCTCGGCAGCCCGGGGTTCGCCGCGACGGAGTGCAACGAGGGCGAAGGTGGGCAGTGACACCACCTCAAGTGCAACAATCAAGGTCACTAGATCGTTGGTCGCGGGAGCGAGAACTGCGCCGGACGCCGAACAGAGAATGAGGAAGACGAACTCACCGCCCGGAACGGTGCGGTCGGTCACGTCCGCGGACGCCATCAGCAGCACAACAGCGGTGCTCACCAGCACGATCAGCTGCAGCGCGACAGCCAGTGGGGAGACCACGAAGGAGCAGGCTGCGTCGGCGCCGCTGCAAAGAGTCTGCTCGCCACTTGCCACAACAGCGAGAGGTGTGGCCGCCACCAACGCAGCCAGCCCAACGCCAACCGCAACCTGGCCTCGGCCGGTGACCAACTCTGCTACCAGCGCGGCAAGCGCACCGAGCGCAACGACGAGCGTCGGCGCGAGTGTCAGCAGGTCGATCGACTGGATAGTCATGGCAACGCACCAGCCACGGACTCAACCACGACCCGAACGGCAGGGTCAGTGAGCTCGAAGAGCAGGAATGGGGCAACCCCAAGGATCACCGTGAGGGCAACAAGCGGAGTCCAGGACAGCCACTCGTCAGTGGCAACGTCATCCAGCTGTGCCTCAGGCACCGGACCCTGACCCACGCGCCTCAGCACCTTGAGGAAGTACGCAGCGGCAAGCACCATGCCGATCGCAGCCAAGATGAGCATGACCCGGTAGAACCAACGCTCGGGTACGAGTGGGTGGTAGGCGCCAACCAGCGCGAGGAACTCCCCCCAGAACCCAGCAAGACCTGGCATCCCGAGGCTTGCCACGGCCGCGAAGCCGAGCAGAAACCCTAGTCGGGGAGCGGCGGCGTATAGACCACGAGGGAGGCCCGCGAAGGTGGTGGTACCGGTGCGCTGCTTAATGCCTCCGACGACGAAGAAGAGCAGGCCGGTGATGAGACCGTGGGCGATGTTGCCAAAGAGAGCGGCATTGATGCCGACCACAGACAGAGTCGAGATACCGAGTAGCACGAACCCCATATGTCCCACTGATGAGAACGCAATGACGCGCTTCAGATCGTCCTGCCCGTAGCTGGCAAGAGCTCCGTAGAGGATGCCGACGACGGCGAATGCCGCGAGGTATGGAGCAATGCTCACCATCGCGTCCGGCAGAGTTGGGACAACGATGCGCACCATTCCGTAAGTGCCCATCTTCAGCAGCACACCGGCTAGAAGCACGGAGCCAACCGTTGGTGCCGCGGTGTGGGCGTCCGGCAGCCAGGTGTGCAGTGGCCACATCGGTGCCTTCACCGCGAGGCCACCCAGGATCAGCAGCGCGGCTGTCAGCTGCGCGCCCCCTGACATCTCCGCACCCAAGCCGTTCGCGAGCACCACCATGTCAGCAGAACCGGTGTCGACCATGACAACGAGGAAGCCAAGCAGCATGACGACCGAGCCGAGCACGGTGTAGAGGATGAAGGTGTTGGCCGAGCGGCGACGCTCGCCGCTCCCCCAGAATGCGATCAGAAACCACATTGGCGCCAGTACAACTTCGAAGAAGAGGAAGAAGAGGATCAGGTCGAGCGCCATGAAAGTGCCAAGCATCCCGACCTGCAGCAGCAGGAGCAGACCGACGAAGGCTCGAGCCCGCCCCGGCTCTGGGACTCGCCGCACCGTATAGACCGCCGCGCACCAGCCCAGCAGCGAGGTGAGCGCAACCAAGGGTAGCGAGATGCCATCGACGCCCAGACGGAAGTCGACCAAAAGCTCCGGGATCCAGTCTGCCTCGACGACCATCTGCATCGAACCGGACTGTGCCTGACTGAACTGCGTCAGAACCACAAGCGTGAGCAGTAGGCCCAACGACTGCACACCGACGCCGAACCAGGTAGCCCACGGTTCCGCACGACGTCCGGCCAGCAACATCACCAGCGCACCGAGAAGAGGAACCAGCAAAAGAGCCGGCAGCAACCAGGAAGAACTCATGTCGCCACCGCTACGAGCAAGATGACGATAGCGACAACCACTCCCGTGACCGCAGTGGAGACGTAGCGCTGCACATCTCCGCGATAGGGGCGTTGGAGCAGCCCACCGGCCCGCAACGTGCCCGAGCCGACGGCCGAAACCGTCCGCTGGATTGCCGATCGATCGAAGACCATGACCCAACCGACCATGACAAGGAAGGGGCGAACGACCAACGCCTCGTAGACCGCATCAACACCGAAGCCGCGCGCCACGAAGGAACCCTCGCTGCCGCGGTCGAAGCTCTCGTGCCGACGAGCCGCCAGAGCGGCCCCCGCACCCACCATGATGGCGACCACCGAGAGCCCGATGGTTGCGGCTTCAGGCGCAAGTGCCTCCACGGTCCCGAGCGGCTCCGTCGCGGTCGCCTGGATCCAGGTCGGGAGCCAACCATCCTTGAGCGCACTGAACCCGAACGCGACAGTTGGTACCGACAACGCGACAAGCGGCACCCACATCACGGCAGGTGCCTCATGGACGCCGGAAGCGGCTTCGCGACGGGGGCCAGACCAGGTCAGCAGCCACACTCGCAGCGCGTAGGCGGCGGTCACCGCGATGGTCAGGATGGACACCACAAGTACCGTCCAGCCAACCCACACAGCAACTTCGGCCTCGCCCTGCGTCGCTTGTTCGGCGGCCACGAGTACCGACTCCTTGCTGAAGAAGCCGGCCAGGGGGAAGACACCGACCAGGGCGAGCAGCCCAATCGTCATCGTTGCGTAGGTGACCGGCATCGCTCGGCGGAGCCCACCCATGTCGCGAAGGGCACCGCTCCCCACGGCGTGAATCACCGCTCCTGCAGCGAGGAAGAGCAGTGCCTTGAAGAACGCGTGGGAAAGCATGTGGAAGATCGCGGCGTCCCTAGCGCCCAGCGCGAGCGCCGCGACCATGTAGGCGAGCTGGCTGACCGTCGACCAAGCCAGGACCCGCTTAAGGTCGACCTGCGCCACCGCGACCACAGCAGCGCCCAGCATCGTGATGCAGGCGATCATCGCCATCGTGGTGAGAACCGCTGGCGCGGCCAGATACATCGGATACATCCTGGCAACGACGTAGACCCCGGCGGCTACCATCGTCGCCGCGTGGATGAGCGCACTCACCGGCGAAGGGCCAGCCATGGCGTCGGGGAGCCAGGCATGCAGCGGGAACTGGGCTGACTTGCCCAGTACGCCGAGCAAGATCAACCCGGACGCCGCCGTAGCGACGGTCGAGTCGGCGACAGCAGCCTGGACTGCACCAGGCAGCAGGGTCGTCGCCGTCGCCCCAATCAGGACGACGATTCCGATGATGAATCCGATGTCACCGATCTTGGTCACGAGGAAGGCCTTGACCGCCGCACGCCTGGCCTCCTCCTGCTCCCAGTGCTGACCGATCAGCAAGTAGGAGCAAAGGCCCATGACCTCCCAACCGATGAGCAGCAAGAGCAGGTCACCGGCGACCACAACAGCCAACATCGCCGCCGTAAAGAGCGAGACGAATGCCGCGTAGCTGGAGTACCGCGGCTCGTGACGCATGTACCCGATGGAGTAGATCTGCACCAGCAACGAAACGAAGCAGACCATCAAGGCGACCGTGACAGCGAGACCGTCGACGACCGTCGCCCCGATGGGGAGCGTGCCACCGCCAAACCCGGTTCCGACCAAAGGCTCGGACCACGGCTCTTGCACCGCGAGGTAGACGGCGATGCCAAGGGCTGAAGCCGGGCCGGCAACTGAGAACACAGCTGCCGCAGCACGCGACATCCCGCCGACAAGGAGCCCCACGAACGCAGCCAGTACAGGGATCAGCACCATGAGGAGAGCTGCGGTCATGAGGCGTCCTCGTGCAGCTGGGTGACCTCATCGATCGCGATCGTGCTACGCACCCGGTAGAGGAGCAGCAAAATGGCCAGGCCGAGACCGATCTCCGCAGCTGCGATGGTGATGACGAAGATCGCCAACGACTGGCCTGCGTGGAGCACGTCAGCCCAGTACACATCGAAAGCGACGAGGCTGATATTGACTCCGTTGAGCATGAGCTCGACGGACATAAGGATCAGAATCGCGTTACGTCGCACCAGCAGGCCGTAGACACCGATGCCGAAGAGCGCGACAGACAGGAGCAGCGGAAGTGAAAGGTGCACTCACGCCTCCTCATCCGATTGGGACAGCGCAATGGCTCCGACCAGCGCCGACAGCAACAACACCGAGAGCGCCTCGAAGGGGAGCACCCAGTAGCGAAAGAGCGACTCACCAATCACCGATGCAGTCGACTCTTGTCCGTCGACGTCGATCATCGTGGTGGCGTACGCGTCCACGATGAGAACACCGAGCACCGCGGTGACCGCCACGGCGGCGAAGAGGGAGACCACACGATTGGTACCGGTGAGCTCCTCAGACGGTCCGATCGGTGCCCGCGTCAGCATCATCCCGAAGAGCAGGAGCACGACAACTGCTCCGAGGTAGATGAGTACCTGCATCCATGCGACGAACTCGGCGGTCATGACCAGGTAACAGCCGGCGACAGCGCCGAGGGAGACCACCAGCCAGAGTGCTGCGTGCACGATCTGCTTGGTGGTCACCACGAGCAGGGCCGCGGCGACAGCAACGAGGCCCAGCAGAGTAAAGACGATATCGACCCCGGTAGGCGACAGCAGGGACCGTTCGCTCACGAGTCGCCGCCCGGCTCGGTCGGGGGTATCGCGGCCTCAGCCTTCTTCCTGACGCCGAGCAGCTCCTTGGCCTCGGCGGCGGCCGGGTCGAGTGCCGGAGGTGGTGGAACCGTCTGCATCCACAGCGCGAGCCGTTCCTTCTCATGAGTCATATTGCGGATGTCGAACTCGGCGTACTCGAACTCAGGTGACCAGAAGAGCGCGTCGAAAGGACAGACGTCGATGCAGATCCCGCAGTACATGCAGAGCGAGAAGTCGATGGCGAATCGATCAAGGACATTGCGCGAGCGCTCGCGGCCACCTTCCTCTGCCGCAGGGATGACCTCTTTATGCGAGTCGATGTAAATGCACCAGTCCGGGCACTCCCGGGCGCAGAGCATGCATGACGTGCAGTTCTCGTCGAGAAGGGCGATCACACCACGACTTCTCGGTGGCAACTCGGGCTTGACGTCGGGATACTGCTCAGTGATCGACCGCTTCGTCATCGTCGAAAGCGTGATGCCCAACCCCTTGAAGAGACCGACGCCCCTGCTCCCCTCTCTCTCCTCGCTGTCCTTCACCATGCGATCGTCACCACCCCGGTCAGAAGCAGCTGGGCCAGCACAACCGGGATGAGGACCTTCCAGGCAAGCTTCTGAAGCTGATCGGCACGCAGTCGTGGGTAGCTGACGCGCAACCAGATCACGACGAAGGCGAGAACTCCAGCCTTCGCGAACGTCCAAAGCCACGAGTCACCGAAGGGGCCGTTCCACCCGCCCAGGAACAGCACGGAGGTGAGGAAGCAGAGCAGCACGATTCCGGCGTACTCGGCAAGCAGGAAAAGTGCGAATCTTAGGCCCGTGTACTCGGTATAGGGACCAAAGATAATCTCCGCGTCCGCGACTGGCATGTCGAAGGGTGGGCGGTTCAGCTCAGCGAGTCCGGCCACGAAGAAGACCACGGCTGCTGGAAGCTGCCAGATCAGCCACCACGGCTGCCACGCTTCGACGATGTCGGTGAATCCGAGCGACCCGGCCGCCATCACAACGGAAGCAGCTGCAAGCACAAAGGGCAGCTCGTACGCCATGAGCTGCGAGACCTGACGAACCGCACCGAGGAGGGAGTACTTGTTGGCGCTGGCCCACCCGGCCATCAGTGTGCCGATGACGCCAACCCCCATGACGGCCAGGACGAAGAATACGCCGGCGTCGATGTCTTGGCCCACAAGGTCTGGGCCGACGGGGATGGCAACCATCGCCACGAAGTAAGGGATCAGGGCCAACGCCGGTGCAAGTCTGAAGATGGTGCGGTCGGCTGCCGCGGGGACGATCTCCTCCTTCTGGGCGAACTTGACACCATCAGCGACGAGCTGGGCCCAGCCGTGAAAGCCACCTGCGTACATCGGCCCGACTCTGGCCTGCATGTGCGCCATCACCTTGTGCTCGAGCTGGCCGACGATCAATGGCAGGGTCAGAAAGGCGGCGAAAACGACAATGAGCCGGAGCGCAGCTTCGAGCACCTCAGTCATCGGTTCCACCGGATGCGTGGGGACCCCATGACGGGTCGGGAACTCCGGGAGGCTGCATCTTCCGACGGCTTGGCGCACCGTCACCGGACTCGCCCGGTTCCTTCGCACCCGGCCAGGACTTCGAAACCCGAGCAGTAAGGACGAAATCTTTGCGCAGCGGATGCCCGACGAACTCATCGGAGAGCAGCAACGGGACGAGATGCGGATGGCCCGGGAAGTCGATCCCGAACATCTCATGGGTCTCGCGCTCGTGCCAGGCAGCGCCACGGAAGACACTCGTCGCCGTGGCCAAAGCTGGGCTCTCTGCGTCGAGCCCAGTCCGCGCCAGCAGGTGGCCATGACTGTGTGGGTCGTAGAGGTGGCAGAAGACGCTGAAGCCATCGGAGCCGCCCTCATCGACTGCCGAGAGCCAGTCGAAGTAGGTCAGACCCAATCCGTCACGAAGCATGGTCAGGCCCGCGACCCACTCTTCGGCCGCGAGGGTCACCGTGACGTCACCGAAGCTCTCGCTTACCTCGGTCGCTACCCGCGCGGCGAGGGCAGCAGCCGAGATCGACTCGAGGTCCGGCCAACGCCGGGTGGCGTCGCCTGCAGCACTCACGACGGTTCCACCAGGGGACGCCGCAGGGCTCCGGCCGAGGGACGGTAACGGGTACCGACGTTCTCACCAGCGATCTTCTCCTGCAGCTTCATGATTCCCTGGAGCAACGCCTCAGGGCGTGGCGGACAGCCAGGGACGTAGACATCGACAGGGATGATCTGATCGACGCCTTTGGTCACCGAGTAGCTGTCCCAGTAAGGCCCGCCGCAGTTGGAGCAGGCACCGAACGAGATGACGTACTTCGGCTCGGGCATCTGCTCGTAGAGCCGCTTGATCGCCGGCGCCATCTTGTCGGTCACCGTCCCGGAGACCACCATAAGGTCGGCCTGTCGGGGGCTTGGGGCGAACGGAATCACGCCTAGGCGGATGAAGTCGTACCGGCTCATCGATGTCGCGATGAACTCGATGGCGCAGCAGGCAAGCCCGAAGTTGAAGACCCAGAGGCTGTAGCGGCGCCCCCAGTTGAGGACGAGCCGAACGGGCTTGGGCGCCAGAGACGAAAGGGGGCCGACTCGGGGGGCGGGAAGGTCGACGGCCGTCACGTCACACCCACCTCAGGACGCCCCGGCGCCAGGCGTAGGCGATGCCCGTGGCCAGGAAGCCGATGAAGACGACCATCTCGATGAGAGTCGTGAGCCCGTATCCTGCGGCGTCGAAGACAGTGGCCCAGGGGAACAGATACACGGCGTCGACCGCAAAAATCACATATAGATAGGCAAAGACGTAGTAGCGGATGTGCGTCTGCGCCCACCCGTCGCCAACGGGGTCGAGACCGCATTCGTAGGTGGTGTACTTCTCGGCCGTGGCCACCGTCGGACGGAGCAGTCGGTTCGCCAGTAGACCCGTCGTGACGAAGACCACGCCGAGGGCCGCAGCCGCGGCAATGACCGCGTAGCCGTCCATATAGCCGCCGTCCATGCTGCCCTCCTCCGCCAGATCTCCGCTTCAACTCACTTGGCGTCCCATCGTAGGGGTCGGACTGGACGTAGCATCAGACCGTGGCCAAGCAGGTGGTGCAGCTGGATCGGGTGATCATCCGGTTCGCAGGTGACAGCGGCGACGGCATGCAGCTGACCGGCGACCGGTTCACCAGCGAAACGGCGTTGCTGGGCAACGACCTGGCAACGCTGCCTGACTTCCCGGCCGAGATTCGGGCACCCGCTGGGACACTCCCCGGTGTCTCGGCCTTCCAGCTGCACTTCGCCGATCACGACATCATGACGCCTGGAGACTCGCCCAATGTGCTGGTGGCGATGAACCCTGCCGCCCTCAAGGCCAACCTCCCTG
>JANLWJ010000557.1:0-4041 GCA_031364455.1 Actinomycetes bacterium
TGCTCACTCCGCCGACCCAGACCTCCGGGTCGTAGTCCGGGTAGCTCGCCATCGCGACAACGCGACCGGTGTCGACCTCCATCACGATGGCTGCGCCGGTGTCGGCCGGGTAGCCGCTATCGGTTCCGTTCTCTACCGGAACGCGGGCCCGATCGATGGCCGCCTTGAGCTGGTCCTCCACCACTTTCTGCACGTGGGCGTCGATGCTGGTTACCAGGTAGTTGCCTGGCGTCGCGTCGCGCTCGGCGACCGTGCCGGTGACGTTGCCGGCGGAGTCCACGGCGAGTTTCTTGACACCAGGCTTCCCCCGCAAGTACTCGTCATACACCTGCTCGAGACCAGCGCGTCCGACCAGGTCGAAGCTGGTGTAAGTGCTGCCCCGGCGACCGTCCTGCTTCTCGGCGGCAGCGAGCTCTTCTGCGTTGATCGGGCCGATGTAGCCGAGCAGGTGGGCAGCGTTGACGCCGAACGGCTTCGGGTAGTCACGAACGGCGGTCAGCTCTGCCGCGACGCCAGGGAACTCCTCGCTCCGCTCCGACACTTGAAGCGCAACGTCGGAGGGAACGTCCTCCGCAACTGGGATCGGCTGGTAGGGCGAGCCGTTCCAGCAGACGGGCGGGTCGGCAGCTCCGGGTGACCCGCAGAGGGTGAGCTGTTGGTCGAGCTTGCCGTAGGGGACGTCCAAGACGTCAGCGAGCTTGCGCAACACGCGTTCGCCGTCGTTGGGCAGGTCGAGGACGGTCGACCTGTCGACCGAGACGACCAATGATGTGCGGTTCTGAACCAGGGGGCGTCCCTGGGCATCGAGGATCGCACCGCGCACGGCAGGGGTGACGACCTCGCGGATCCGGTTCTCCGACGCAGCTGCCTCGTACTCCTCCCCGGCAACGACCTGCATGTACCAAAGGCGTCCGCCGAGGGCGGCAAGAAGCGAGAAGACGAGAACCTGCAGCACGATGAGACGAGTCCGCGAGCGGTCGGTCACTCTCGTCTCCCTGCGGCATCGGTCGTCGGCGGTCGGAGCGGCGTCCCCATGTACTGACGACCACCGCAGCGGTGGCGTTCCCTGAGGCGACCGTGATGGGCATCACACGCCTCGCCGATTGTTGGCGACTAGGCCAACGTCGGGTTGAGCGCCGTGCGACGGGTAAGTGCCATAACACCAGGAATCACAAAGGGAGCTAGCAACAGATCGTACAGAACACTGGACACCGTCGTCGAAACGACGAGATCGCCGGAGACGCGCGGATCACCGAAGAGCAGGCCAACTGCGGCGAAGAGCAAAGCAGCGAGGGCGGAGAGTCCGGCGACCGCTCCGAGCACGATCAGGGCCGAACGTCTGGCATCGACCTGGATCTGGCCGGCGAGGTAGCCGATCACGCAGAAGACCAGCGCCCATCGACCGACTTCTGTGGCAGTCGGTGGCATGAGGTCGACCAGGAGCCCAGCCCCGAAGCCGATCGAGGCCCCGGCCGTCGGGCCGACGACGAACGCCAGCCCGATGACCACCAGCAGAACAAGGTCAGGACCAGTACCCGGCAGCGGCAGCCGGTTGACCACAGTGACCTGCAGGACGGCCGCGGTCAGCACCAGCATCGCGCTGAGCAGGACACGGGTGAACGTCATGACCTCGACCTCATGGTGAGGGTGAGGGGCTAGGCGACGACGAGGTTGCAGTCGGCGAGGGGCTGGTCGATGAGCTTGGCGTTGGCGTTGGAGCCACCAGGGCGTTCCGTGGGTTGCGCCGCGGTGGCTCGATCACGATGCCGACCCAATCGAGTGCGGTCAGCTGCGCGAACGGCTCGACCTCGGCCAGCCGCGAGAGGCCCCCAGGGGTGGCGATGACGTCGGTCACCTCGCCGATCGGGACGCCAGGGACGAACGGCCTGCCGTTGGGGCTGCCCAGGGTGACCACCACGTTTCCCGTCTCCACGACCGCCTGGGGGTTGTAGAGCTCCAGAGCGAGCGGCTCGCGACCGTTGCCCTCGAGGAAACCGGTCTCGCTCGGTGACTCGGCGAGCCGAGAGCCGACGCCGAACTCCTGGTCGGTGAGCAACAAGATCGTCGCCGTTCCCGGACCAGCGGCGATGACGCGGCCGACGAGACCGTCCCCGTTGAGGACGGTCTGGTCGCGGTGGACGCCGTCGCGCGTTCCAGCGTCGACGGTCACCGTGCGCGCGTAGCCGTTCTCAGCTGCCACAGCGATCACCCGCCCTGGCACGATCTCGTAGTCGCCGAGCGAGGAGACCCCAAGCAGCTTGTCGATCTCGTCAACACGGGACTGGTCAAGGGGTGCGGTCAGCAGCTGGCGGCGCAGTTCGTCGTTCTCGGCCTCAAGGGCGTCAATCCGATCGGCGTTGGAGTTGATCGATGTGACGCCGTCGATGAAGTCCGAGACCGGGTTGACGACTGCCGCTGCGGCGCGCTCGATCGGGCCGAGGACGGACGACGTCGCTTCGCGCGCCCGGTCGAGGATCGAGCCCTCGCCACCGCGGGCGTCCAGCGTGATGAAGGTGAACGCGGTCAGCAGCAGCACCGCGAGCACGATCCTGGTCCGGCGGGTGTCCCTCATCGTCAGCGCAGCCTAGATGAGAAGTGGCGGACGCCGAGGGCGGACGCCGGCCTAGCGGCGCGGCTCGGAGATGAGGACCTGCTGCAGAGCCTCGAACTCCTCGACACACTTGCCAGATCCCAGGGCCACCGAGTCGAGCGGGTTGTCGGCGATCAGGATGGGCATACCGGTCTCGTGCTTGAGGCGCTCGTCGAGGCCCTTGAGCAGCGCGCCACCACCAGTGAGCACGATGCCGCGGTCCATGATGTCGCCGGACAGCTCAGGTGGGCACTTGTCGAGCGTGGTCTTGACCGCGTCAACGATCTGGTTGACCGGCTCTTCGAGCGCCTTGCGGATCTCTTCAGCTGAAACGACGATCGTCTTCGGCAGACCGGAGACGAGGTCGCGGCCACGGATCTCGGCGTGCGGCTCGTCCGGAATCGGGAAGGCCGAACCGATCGCCATCTTGATCTCTTCTGAGGTTCGCTCGCCGAGAAGGAGCGAGTACTCCTTCTTCACGTAGTGGATGATCGCGTTGTCGAGCTCGTCACCGCCGACGCGGATGCTCTGCGCCGTGACGATGCCACCGAGCGAGATGACAGCCACCTCAGTGGTGCCGCCGCCGATGTCGACGACCATGTTGCCCATGGGCTCGTGGACGGGCAGCCCGGCACCGATCGCAGCCGCCATCGGCTCTTCGATGATGTAGACCTTGCGGGCCCCTGCGGCGTAGCCGGCGTCTTTGACTGCGCGCTGCTCGACACCGGTGATACCGCTGGGCACACACACCACGATGCGCGGCTTGGCCAGGTGACGCCGCTTGTGCACCTTCTGGATGAAGTAGCGCAGCATCCGCTCGGTGGTGTCGAAGTCGGCGATGACGCCGTCCTTCAGCGGCCGGATCGCCACGATGTTGCCGGGGGTGCGACCGATCATCTTCTTGGCGTCGGCGCCGACGGCCAGGATTCCGCCGGTGGTCTGGTTGATGGCAACCACCGACGGCTCGTTGAGGACGACACCGCGGCCTCGGACGTAGACGAGAGTGTTGGCGGTACCGAGGTCAACGGCCATGTCACGGCCGATGAACGACATTTTGCTCATGAGAGCCTTCCGAGAACGGGGGAAGCGCGCCTTGCGGGACGCGGCAACGGGCGGGGCGTCAGCGGCCTAGGATACCCGCGCTCAGCCCCTCCCCCAAAAAGTCGGGAAAAGTCTCGACCTTGGCTAGAGCGAGTCCCCTTGCTGCCGGCGTCACCGCACTGAATCCGCCACTGGCGGATTCAGTGCGCTTTTCGGCCGCTCAAGTGCCCGAGACCGCAAGAGATCCGCCACTCGTCCGTGCTGTGCAACAACTGGGAGACCTGATCTAGAGCGAAGGGAAGAAGAGGGCTACCTCACGGGCGGCCGACTCCGGCGAGTCCGAACCGTGCACCAGGTTCTCCTGCATGACGTTCGCGAGGTCGCCGCGGATAGTGCCGGGGGCGGACTTG
>JANLWJ010000563.1:0-10893 GCA_031364455.1 Actinomycetes bacterium
TGGCCAGCGACAGCGCGAAGCCGGCGCTAACGAGCGGGATCACCCAGAGGAACGGGCTCCGGTAGACCAAGATCAGGATGAAGGTCACGACAAGTGCCGTGGCCAGCAACAGGGTGCCGTCGATGGCACCGAATACCGAAACCAGGTCGGCGAGCAGCCCAGCCGGTCCGGTGATGTAGCTCTCGAGCCCGATCGGCTCAGCGGCCTCCGTCGCCGCCTCCGACAGCGTCTCAACCACGGCCAACACCGGCGACTCACCGTTCGGCAAGGCGTCGGTGGTCTTGTCTTCGGACAGCAGCACGGTGACCAAGATCGCCTGACCGTCCTCGGACGGCACGGCGGTAACCGGCGCCGAGGACAGGAAGTCCGAAATGGGCGCTGTGACGTCCTCGTCTGTCGTGACCGGGAGCGAGGGAACCGCCTCGACGAACCCAGCAACGGCCTGCTGCTGCTGCGGGGTGATCTGGGTGTCGCTGACGAAGAGCACCACTGCCGGGAGGGTGGACTCCTGGGCGAAGAGCTGCTGCTTCTCGATGACCTGCGTCGCCTCGGCGTCGGCCGGAAGGAAGGTGGCGTTGTCGTTCTCCTGCGCGCTGGAGAGCTTTCCCGCCGCTGGCCCGATGACGCTGCCGAGCATGAACCAGCCGATGATCAGCACGATGGCACCCCACACCCACGCGCGGGCGTGGCGCGTCCTGGCACGCATCTCGTGGGCTGATGACGCCGGTGACGGTGAATCGGGCACGCACGAGCTCCCTGTGGACGCGAAGGTGATCAAAGGCAATCTAGGGCAGCGGGCTGCTCACCGCCCGGCGACGTAGGCTGGGCGCATGTCCCTATCGGTCGTGCGCGTTGGCTTCGGACCACCGCTCGGTGACGATTACGTGGACTACCACGAGGGATGGACGATTCAGCAGCAGATGCATGCCGACGTCGTCGCGGGCTCCCGGGCCGACACCGTCCTGCTGCTCGAGCACTCCCCCGTCTATACCGCCGGCAAACGGACCAACTCGTGGGAGCGTCCGACCGATGGCACCCCCGTGGTTGACGTCGACCGCGGCGGACGCATCACGTGGCACGGCCCAGGCCAGATCGTCGGCTACCCGATCACGAGGCTGCTCGATCCGATCGACGTCGTCGCCTACGTCCGGCGTATCGAACAGGTGCTCATCGACGTCTGCGCTGACCTCGGCATCGAAACTGTCCGCATCGACGGACGCAGTGGCGTCTGGGTGCCCGCTGACAACGATGGCCCCGACCGCAAGCTCGGCGCGATCGGCGTCCGCGTCGCACGCGGGGTCACGATGCACGGGTTCTCCCTGAACGTGGCCAACTCACTCGACGCCTACCACGTCATCGTTCCCTGCGGGATCGTCGACGCAGGGGTGACGACACTCTCGATCGAGCGCGAGCACCGCGGACTCACCACCCTCAGCGTTGCCGACATACTTCCGGTGCTCGAGCAGCATCTGCCGGCGCTGACGACCGCGGCGGTGGCTGCCCGATGACGGTCGCTTCCGAAGGCCGCAAGCTGCTGCGCATCGAGGCGCGCAACGCCGAGACCCCGATCGAGCGCAAGCCCCCATGGATCAAGACCAAGCTGCGCACCGGGCCTGAGTACCAGCAGATCAAGAAGTTGGTGAAGGACGAAGGTCTGCACACCGTCTGCGAAGCGGCGGGCTGCCCCAACATCTTCGAGTGCTGGGAGGACCGCGAGGCCACCTTCCTCATCGGCGGCGACCAGTGCACGCGCCGCTGCGACTTCTGCCAGATCGACACCGGAAAGCCCGAGGCGCTGGACGCCGGCGAGCCTCTGCGTGTCGCCGAGAGCGTTCGCACCATGAACCTCCGCTACGCGACCGTCACCGGCGTCGCCCGCGATGACCTCGCCGACGAGGGCGCCTGGCTCTATGCCGAGACGGTGCGCCAGATCCACGCGCTCAACCCCGATACCGGCGTTGAGCTGCTGATCCCCGACTTCTCCGGTGACCCCGAGCTACTCGCCCAGGTTTTCGCCGCTGCCCCACAGGTGCTGGCGCACAACGTCGAGACCGTCCCCCGCATCTTCCGCAGCATCCGCCCCGGATTTCGCTACCAGCGCTCGCTGGACGTCATCACTGCCGCGCGCGATGCGGGCCTGGTCACCAAGTCGAACCTCATCCTTGGCCTCGGCGAAGAGCCGAACGAGGTTCTCGAGGCGATCGACCAGCTCGTCGCCGCCGGATGTGAGCTGTTGACGATAACCCAGTACCTGCGGCCCAGCGAACGGCACCATCCAGTCTCCCGATGGGTCACCCCTGAGGAGTTCGACGAACTCGGGCAGCAGGCCATCGACCGCGGCATCGTTGCCGTCATGAGTGGTCCCCTCGTCCGATCCTCCTACCGCGCTGGGCGCCTCTACCAACAGGCCGTCGACGCCAGAGGTGTCCGGAAATAGCCGCCGCTTGGCGAGCATCGGCGACGGGATCGCCGTTGCGACCCCCTGAGGTGGCGATCCTGGGGCAGAGGTGGCGTTCGGCCGCCATGTTTGGCCCGCGTTCACCACCTCAGGGGGTCATCCTCGACGCGGGAGGGGGCCGTAGGCTTCACCCCATGGCACTGTGGAACCGGAAGAAGAAAGCCGCGCAGGACCCGGCCGAGCCCGACAAGCCCGGACGCCTCGCGCAGATCAAGCAGACGTACGACATCACCAAGAAGGCCGACCCCAAGATCCCGTGGATCTTGATGGCCTGCTTCTTCGGTCCGTTCCTCGTGCTGCTGGGCATCGGCATCTTCGTTGCCTATCCCGTCGTGCTCGGCTTCCTCGGGTTCATGACCGGCCTGACGCTGACCGCCTGGATCTTCGGACGCCGTGCCGAGCGCGCCGTCTACGGCCAGATCGAGGGGCAACCAGGGGCGGCAGCTGCCTCGCTCAACATGCTTCGCCGAGGGTGGACGGTTACCCCTGCTGTCGCATTCACCAAGCAGCAGGACCTGGTGCACCGGGTCGTGGGCCGCCCCGGCGTCGTTCTGGTCGGTGAGGGCAACCAGAATCGCGTTCGCGGTCTGCTCACCCAGGAAAAGCGCAAGGTGGCGCGCGTCGCGCCCGACATCACCATCACCGAACTCATCGCCGGTAGCGGCGAGGGCGAAGTGCCGCTACGCAAGCTGTCGCGCACGATCACCAAGCTGCCGAAGTCGATCACCGCCGGACAGGTCAACGAGCTCAACCACCGACTCAAGGCCCTCGGCGCGCAGCAGGGCGCCCTCCCGATCCCCAAGGGTCCGATGCCACGGAGCGCCAAGCAGGCGCGTAGCATGCGCGGCTAGTTGACCGACCGATGACAGCGCCAACACCTGACGGTGGCTCCCTCGGGGCGCACGGCGACGTCACGTTCACACTCCGCGGGTCCGACTGCATCGACCTGCTCGAGCCACTCTGGCTGCACCTCTTCGACCACCACCGCTCGGTCGGAAATGCCGGCATCCGAGAGATCGAACGGGAGCGTTCCTGGCCCCGGAGACGGCGTCTCTATGAGGCGCTCTTCGCCGAGCCGGACACTTTCGTGGTGCTGGCCGAGCACAGCGGCCGGGCCGTCGGTTACGCGCTGTGTCACATCCGGCAAGGTGCCGACGACACCTGGGACACCGGCGATCGGATCGGTGAGATTGAGACACTGGTGTTGTCCCCGGACGCACGGGGCGACGGCGTTGGCACCGCCCTCATGGACGCCGCGGAGGTCGAGCTCGGACGCCGTGGCGCGGCAACCACCGTCACCGCAGTTCTCGAAGGCAACGACCGCGCGATGGACTTCTACCTGCGACGTGGCATGAAGCCAACGGTTACGTACCTGATGAAGATCCGGCCCGAGCAGCCCTGAGCTAGCGGACGCGCACCACCACGGTGCCACCGACCTTGTCGTGCAAGCCACGTCGGTCGCGGTCGTAGACGACCGCGGGAATGACCAGGGCCAGCAGGATCGACCGGCCGACGACCCTCAGGAACGACAGGCGTGGCGAACCGACGGGCCACACGGCCAACCCCATGAGCCACATCCCGAGCGTGGCGCCAGCAGTCATCAGCAGCGTGACGTACATGAAGATCAGGACGGCCAGGTTCACGAACCCGAAGGTGTCGCTGCCCGGCTCGGGCGGCCCGACCAGCGCGAGCGAGACGCCCAGAACGACGAACCAGTCGATGACCAGCGCCAGGATCCGGCGTCCCCAGGTCGTGACCGCTCCACGCCCGGACGGCGGCATCCCGAGGCGTTCGCCGGGATACCCGATC
The DNA here is from genome assembly GCA_031364455.1 of Actinomycetes bacterium. Lineage (GTDB taxonomy): Bacteria > Actinomycetota > Actinomycetes > JAHEKZ01 > JAHEKZ01 > JAHEKZ01. The sequence continues at coordinate 4,268 of JANLWJ010000563.1, forward strand.
GTCCCGTCGAGCCCGTTGTCGATCTGCGGCCCGGAGAGCCACGATCCGATGTCTTTGCGGTCCACGCCCCCACGGTACGGGCCGCTGGCCACGCCTGCACACCCGCGGCGGCGTCCCCGCACCTACCTCAACTTGTGCACGATGATCAGGTGACGTGATCATCGTGCACAAAGGTGGCGGCCGGCCGCCACCGTTGCCCCGTTACCGCCACCTCAGGCTGCCGAATCTCGGTCGACGCGGGCGAGCCACCACCGAGCAGCGACCGGACGCCGGAGGCGAACCTTGTGCACCTCGGCGTAGGACGGGTGGGCGAATCGACGCTCCATCTCAGCCCGCAACGGGCCAAATCGCCGCATCGACCACTGGACGGGCTGGTCCGGACGCCGCCAGTCAGCCACGCGCTCCACGTTGCCATTAAAGATCGACTGCCGGGCCACCGTCCGGACGGTCGATCGCCGCAGCACTCGGCCTAGCACCACGGGGCGGGAGTAGTCGAGCCAAATGACCGCGTCGGCCAGCGACCAGACCAGGTCGCGAACGGCTGCATACCCGTAGGAGTCGAAGACCCACCGGTCACCGGCGGCGATCGTCTCGACATCGGCGACGAAGGTGGGGATGGGCTCCCACCCAGGGCCGTGGAAGAGCCCATCCATCTCATGAAAGGGCAGGTCAAGACGTCCGGCCAGCTCCTGGGCGAAGGTGGTCTTGCCGGCGCCTGTGACCCCAGCCACCAGGATCCGCTGCACAGTCCGGCAGGGTAGCCGCCCCCCACTCGAGCCTGGTAACGCGACTGAAACACTGGGGACACCGACGGGAAACCGCCCCCCCGTAGCGTCACGCACGTTCCGCCCGCCCCGGCTCGTGGGGAAGCGAGCCGGCCTTACTCGGAGGATGCATGTTCACCAGCGCTGACGAAGTCCTTGGCTACATCAAGAACAATGACGTGAAGTTCGTGGACGTGCGGTTCTGCGACCTGCCGGGGGTGATGCAGCACTTCAACGTGCCGGCCACCAACTTCGACCAGGCGGCCTTCGACGACGGGCTGATGTTCGACGGATCATCGATCCGCGGATTCCAAGCCATTCACGAGTCAGACATGAAGCTCGTGCCCGACCCCAAGACCGCCTACATTGACCCGTTCCGGACCGAGAAGACACTGGTCATCAACTTCTCGATCCGCGACCCGTTTACCGACGAGCCGTACAGCCGCGACCCGCGCAACATCGCAGCCAAGGCCGAGGAGTACCTGAAGAGCACCGGCATCGCCGACACCGTCTACTTCGGGGCCGAAGCAGAGTTCTACGTCTTCGACGACGTGCGGTTCGAGACCAAGCAGAACACCGCCAGCTACTTCGTCGACTCGATCGAGGGGGCGTGGAACAGCGGCCGCAAGGAAGAGGGCGGCAACCTCGGCTACAAGACCCGCTTCAAGGGCGGCTACTTCCCCGTCCCGCCCGTCGACCACTTCGCCGACCTGCGCGACGAGATGAGCCTTGCCCTGCAGGACGCCGGCCTGGAGGTGGAGCGCGCACACCACGAGGTCGGTACCGGCGGCCAGGCCGAGATCAACTACAAGTTCTCGACGCTGACGCATTCGGCCGACCAAATCATGCTCTTCAAGTACGTCATCAAGAACGTGGCATGGAAGAACGGTCGCACGGCAACCTTCATGCCCAAGCCACTCTTCGGCGACAACGGGTCAGGCATGCACTGCCACCAGAGCCTCTGGAAGGACGGTGTCCCACTCTTTTACGACGAGATGGGATACGGCGGCCTCTCCGACATGGCGCGCTGGTACATCGGCGGCCTGTTGGCACACGCACCCAGCTTGCTCGCGTTCACCAACCCGACGGTGAACAGCTTCCGCCGCCTGGTCCCCGGTTACGAGGCACCGGTCAACCTGGTCTACTCGCAGCGCAACCGCTCAGCGTGCATCCGCATCCCGATCACCGGCAGCAACCCCAAGGCCAAGCGCATCGAGTTCCGCGTCCCCGACCCGTCGGCCAACCCGTATCTGGCGTTCGCCGCCATGATGATGGCTGGCATCGACGGCGTGAAGAACAAGATCGAGCCGCCGGAGCCCGTCGACAAGGACCTCTACGAGCTTCCGCCGGACGAGCGCGCCGACATCCCGCAGGTTCCCGGTTCGCTGCCCGAGGTGCTCAGCGCCCTGGAGAAGGACCACGAGTACCTGCTCGAGGGCGGCGTCTTCACGCCCGACCTGATCGAGACCTGGATCGACTGGAAGCGCGAGAACGAGGTCGCCCCCATCCAGCTGCGTCCGACACCCCACGAGTTCGAGCTCTACTACGACATCTAGTCACTTGTGTATGCCGAGGTCGAGTTTGGTGATGACTCAACCGATGTGCTTTCGGACGGTTCGCTGATTCAGAACTGTTCTGCAGCGCCCAGGATGACGCTTTGCGGTTAAGCGGCGATCAGCGAGTGGACCTCGTCAGGTCTCAGCGGCCGTAGTGGTAGCGGCACGCGGCGATGCGGACCCCGCTGTCGGTCACCTTGTAGACCAATCGGTGCTCATCAGTGATCCGCCGCGACCAGTAGTCGGCGAAGTCGTGCTTAAGGGGTTCAGGCTTGCCGAGACCCTCGTTGCAGTTGCGCACGACGTCTCGGATGAGCAGGTTGATGCGTTTGAGGATTATTCGGTCTTGGGCCTGCCACCACAGGTAGTCCTCCCAGGCATTGGTGTCCCAGACCAATCGCACGTCAGTCGACACCGGCCAGGTCGTGCGTCTCCCCCGCCCCGGTCTCCAGGCGCTCCATAGCGTCAAGCAGACGTCGAGCGTTGGACGGAGAACGCATCAAATAAGCGGTCTCGCGCAGCGACTCAAAGTCTTCCAACGACACGATCACCACCGACTCGTGGCCAGCTCGCGTGATGATGATCTCCTCTCGGTTGTTGATGACGTCGTCAAGCACCTGGGCGTACCGGGCCCGCGACTCGGTGTAACTCATGGTCTTCATGGCGCCTCCTGTACAGAAAAGCGTACAGGACAAGCCGTGGGTTCGACACCTCCTTCCCCTAAGAGGCTGCACCTACTACTATGCGTCACATGACACTTGCCGAGGTCCGCCGAGCAGGACGCGAAAGCCTCTACCTGCGCGGCACTCTGGACATGTGTGTCTTGTCCCTGGTCGACGCAATGCCCACCCACGCGTACGGAGTCGTGCAAGAACTTCAAACGCGGGACTTCCCCCAAACAAGCTACGGAACCATCTATCCCCTGGTGACGCGGCTGCGACGCCAAGGGCTGCTCACCCAACAGAGCCTTCCCGGTTCAGGTGGACCTGCCAAGAACCTGCTCTCTCTCACGGCCAATGGACAGGCCGCGCTTGCGGCGTGGCAGCAGGAATGGCGCGACCACAACGCCCGTGTTGAGTCACTCCTCGGCGGCATGACCATGAGCACCACGACGAAGGGAACCAGCCATGTCAACTGACGCGGGCTCTGCCGCCGAGAATGTCGACCTACTTATGGTTGACCGTTGGATCAACGGAGTGGAGAAGGAGTGGCAGCGACGTTCTGTGTCGCGCCGAGACCGCCGACTCCTGGTCGCCGACCTCCAGCGAGATATCGAGCAGGCCCGGGCAAACGGAGCCAGCCTCGATGCCCTGCTGGACGCAGACGTGGCTGGTTTTGCACAAGAACTCGCCGAAGCCCAAGGAGTCACGCTCGGTCCCCAACAGCCTGAGCCGGAGCCAACGACCGGAAATCTGATTCTCACCTGTCTTGCCGGCGGCATCGTGGGAGCGCTGGTTGTTTGGTGGTTCGTCCTGCCCATCGGTGTCAGTGCGATGGCCTCCAGCGATCCAGCCCCCGCCACATCAGCTTTAGGCGCCTGGGACATCGCCGCCGTTGTGCTGGTCTACGCCATGGCCGCTGCGGTCACCGTGGGATGTGCCGTCGGTGCTGTCTGGTGGCGCTTCGGAAATGCTCTGACCTCCAAGAAGGAGATCATCGCCGTTGGCGCTGGCTTCGTCCTGGGCGGCCTCGTCAGTGTCGCACCCGTAGTCCTCTTCGCCAGACTGACTGGGTACAGCGACTCACCAATGACTGTCATTCTTGAGTCGGCGATCGTGGCTGGGTTCTGCGCCATCGCAATCGCCGCGCTCCTGCGAGTGAGCCGGAGGGGTACACGATCCAGCGTTACGGTCGCGAAGTGAGAGAGTTGTCGGAACGCCTGCCGCGAGCATCGCGTCCAAGCCGCATGTCGAGTCGCTATCGGGGCCTTGCCCTCGTCGCCCTAGTCCTAGCCTTGACCGCCGGCTGCACTGCGGAACCTGATGACGCAGTCACTGCAGATCCCACGACTTCAGAATCAACGGCCCCCAAAGGCGCCATCGACTGGCCCCTCGTCGACGAACCACGACTAGATCCGAACGAAACCGACATCGTGGTCGGTGAGAGTTACGCCTACACCATCTACACACACTGCGGTGTGAACTGGATCGGGATGGACGGAGATCAATGGAAGGCGAAGACTCCGCTCGGTAACGGCAACCCACCGCCACGTTGGGGACAACCAGAACGCGGGACCATCACGGTGGTTACCCAGACACGAGCCGTCTACGCAGACGAGGTCGGCAACATCGTCACCTTCAACCGGGTGCCTGATGCTGCCATGCACGGGTGCGCCTAGCCGCGAAGCTGCCACCTGACGTATGCCTGAAAGCACGGACCTTCGGCCCTGGATCCACGCCCTTGATCGCGATGCAATGAGCGTGGAGGCGTCTGCTGGTGTCCCACCAACGCGCCTCGGGAGGTGATGGTCATGCCCGCCGCTATCTACGCTCCGCACTGGCACAGTTCCCCGCCACCCAGCGTCAAGACCCCGATCCTTCCGACGACCCGAGTCGGCTGGTGGGCTCTTGTTCTCTTGGTGATCACTGGGCTCTTCCCGTTCTACTGGTCGCTGTTGGACGGCCTCGTGACGGATGGGTCCATCCTGGGCGAGTTCCTGCTGCCACTCATCGCCCTGACACTGGTCGTCGCGTCATTCGGGCTGGGCTACCTGGCGATCGCCCGGCGTCACGACTGGTCTTTCGTGCTCACCACGATCTTCGCCGTTGTCGCCATCGAGGTGCTGTTCGGAGTGCTCATCGAGCTCGCCCTCTCCTTCGGCGGCGGCAGCGGTTAACCGCGACTACCGGGCAGCGTCGTCGCAAGACCATCAACGAACGTCGTCACGATCTCGACGAGGGCGACGTCCTCGGCCGCAATGGCACGCAGATCCGTCGCCAGCCAGGTGAGGTCAGCAGCCTTGCCGGGCTCCAGGGAACCGATCCGGTGTTCCAACCCAATCGCATAGGCAGCATCAAGGGTGTGCGCGAACAGTGCCTCATCGAGGCTGAGTCGATGCCGCTCACCCAAGACTCGACCACTCATCGTTCGACGCTGCATAGCATTCGCGATCGTGGTCAGCGGGCGGTAGCTCGACACATCGGAGTCACTGCTGATGACGACTGGCACTCCGGCGTCAAGCTCGTCTCGCCACGGTTGCATTTCGTCGGCCAAGCGACCGAGTGACGCGGCGTACTCGTCGCCGTAGTCGAACAGATACGACGGCTGGTTCACCGCGATCACTCCGAGCCGGGCCATCCGCTCGATGCCTGCAGTGGTCGGGACGCCGGCGTGCTCGATCCGTGGCCGCCCGTCACTGCGGGGCGAGGCCGCCGTCGCCCGCTCGAACCCCGTCAGCACATAACCGATTGCCTCGTCCCCCTGTGCATGGACGCCGATCCGCCATCCTTGCTTCCACGCCTGCTCGATCAGGGCAATCAGTGCCTCCGGCTCGTTGAAGTACGACGCCTCTTGGCCCTTAACTCCCGAGCCGGTGCTGAACGCGGCAGTTCCTCCAGTGAGACTCCCGTCCGCGTAGATCTTCAAGTGGCCGATCGAGAGGAAGTCGTCGCCGAACGGACCAACCAGACCCAACGCAGCGAACTCATCGAGCTGATGCGACAGCGGCATGCACACCGTTCGGACGCCAAGCACGCCCCGCCGCCGCGCCTCCCGGTAGCCGCGCAGCTCGCGCGCAGTCACCTGCGCGTCCGCAACGCACGTGAGCCCGGCCGCGCGAAAGGCCCGGCTCGCCCTGTCGACAGCACCGACGAGGTCGTCCAGTGACGCCTTGGTGTGGAAGTTCGGCCCGTGTGATCCGATGTCGACCTCGGTCGGTACGACCGCCCCGCACGCGGCGTCCAGGCAAAGCCCGGTGAGACGGCCTTCGGCGTCGCGCACGAAGCGGCCACCAGCTGGGTCAGGTGTTTGGTCGTCAACACCGGACCGAGTCAGCACCAATGAGTTGACCAGCACGTTGTGGCCGGAGGTGTGAAAGAACCTCATGGGATGGTCACCGGACGCGGCGTCCAGCTCGGCCAGCGTAGGCAGCGGGTACTTGGCGTTGTCGAAACCGAAGCCAACAAGCGTCTCGCCCGGTGCAGCAGCTGCAGCGGCATCCCGCGCTACTCGCAACAAAGCATCGGGCGAGTCGACGCCGGGGTAGCGCAGGTCCAACGAGGCCAACGACTCGCCGGTAGACAGGAAGTGGTTGTGCGCATCGATCAATCCCGGAAGCAATGTCCCACCGGCGAGATCGACATCCTCG
>JANLWJ010000568.1:0-6587 GCA_031364455.1 Actinomycetes bacterium
CGAGCTGCCGATCCGAGAGCGCCCGAAAGCCGGCGATCTCCCACTGCGCCTCCGGCTTCATGTCGGCGATGTCGGCTTCGTCGAAGGTTGCAGCAAGCCAGCCACCGACCTCGTGGTGGCGAAGTGCGAGCCACGTCGACCAGAGCTTGTCGCTACTCGTAAAGTTCCCAACGTGTGGGAGCTGAACCGTCTCAACGCTCGGCGACCATCGTGAGGCAGCTTCCCGACAGACGTCGAGGATTCCGTCCTCGAAGGGCAGGTAGCCGCCTAGGTCGCCCAGCCACCCCACACGTGGTCGATCCGTCAGCGACCCCACGCCATCAGAAGAGAAGCTGCCCGGCTCGGCCATCGTCGCGAGCAACGCCGCAAGGTCACCCACCGACCGGGCGATGGGCCCGTCGACACCCAGCAGAGGAGACGTCGAACTCTCGCCGCGTCCAAGCACCACTCCAGGCGTGGGCCGTAGGCCAAGGACACCGTTCCACCCCGGCGGATTCCGCAGTGAGCCCATGAAGTCACTGCCATCGGCCACCGGAACCATCCCGGTGGCAACAGCAACTGCGGCACCACCGCTGCTACCCCCGGCGCTCCGAGTCGGGTCGACGACGTTTCCCGTTGTATGCCCAAGCGCGTTGTAGGTGTGCGATCCCAACCCGAACTCCGGTGTGTTTGTCTTTCCGACGAACACAGCGCCGGATTCGCGGATGCGTGCGACGAACGGGTCGTCGTCGGACGCAACCGGAGCCTTCGAAACAGAACGGAAGCCCGCCGTGGTCGGCAACCCTCGAGCGTCGGAGAGATCCTTCACCGCGTGCGGCAGCCCGTGCATCCAGCCGTGCCATTTCCCTCGGTCGAGTTCATCGTCGCGCACTGCCGCCTCGGTCAGCACGTCGTCACGTGATCGCCGGCTGATGAGCGCATGAAGCGCACCATCGATCGCGTCAATCCGCTCCAGGTGTGCGGTGACAACATCGACACACGAGACCTCGCGACGCCGGATGGCACCGCTAAGCGCGAGAGCCGACCTGTCGATCAGGTACTGACCATCCACTTCGTTCACGTCGTCCACTCCTTGGCCGTCTCTCGGAGCACGGCCTTCTCCACCTTGCCCATGGCGTTGCGCGGCAGGGATTCGACCATGACGATCCTCTTGGGGAGCTGGTAGCCAGCCAGCCGCCGCCGAGCCGCAGATCTCAGTTCCTCGGGGTCAAGGTCAACATCTTTCTCAGCCACGACTACTGCGACGACGCGTTCTCCGAGGTCGTCGTCGGGGATGCCGAAGACTGCAGACTCCCGAACGCCCACAAGTGCGTCCAGCACCTCCTCGACATCGCGCGGGTAGACGTTCAGACCACCGGAGATCACCAGATCATTCGACCGACCCACCAGCTCGAGATATCCATCGGAGTCGAACGCGCCGAGGTCACCGGTCCGGAACCATCCATCGTCGGTGAAGGTCTCATGAACCAGATCTGGACGCCGCCAGTAGCCACCGAAGACATTGGATCCGCGCACCTGGATGTGCCCAACAGAACCGGTCACCAACGGCAGCTCAGCGTCATCGACAACGCGCACGGTGACCCCTGGGAGCGGTGGACCAACGCTTCCCGGCTTGCGGATGCCATCGAGTGGATTCGACGTGAGCATTGACGTCTCGGTCATCCCGTAGCGCTCCAGCACGGTCCGTCCGGTCTGCGTTTCAAACGCCGCATGGAGCGTGAGCGGCATCGGCGCTGAACCCGAGACGAACAGCCGCATCCCGCGCGCCCGGCTCGCGTTGAAACGCGCGTCGGCAAGCAGGCGTGAGTAGTGCGTGGGAACGCCCATCAGTACCGAACTCAGCGGCAGTGCCTCTATGACGCTCGAGACATCGAAGGTTGGAAGCAGGACCATCGAAGCCCCGCTTGCCAGCACACAGTGCGTGGCGACAAAGAGCCCGTGAGTGTGGAAGAGCGGCAGGATGTGTAGCAGCACATCGTTCTCGGTGAAGCCCCACGTATCAACCAGCGTCTTGGCGTTGTGCACGAGGTTCGAGTGGGTCAGCAGCGCGCCCTTGGGGCGCCCGGTCGTCCCCGAAGTGTAGCGAAGGGCTGCGCCATCTCCGGCGACCAATGCGGGCATCGAAACGTCGTCGTCGGTCGCGAGTTCAGGCGCCGTTCCGTTGCCCATTGCATCCAACGTCAGCGACTGCCAGGGCCCGGCAAGAACTTCTCTGGCAGGGTCGCGGATGACCATCGTTGGCGTGGCATCCGCAAGCAGTCCGAGAACCTCGTCGTCGACGTAGGCAGGGTTGACCGGCACCTGGATAGCGCCGCACCGCAGCAGCGCGAGGTGCAGTGTGAGGACAGCCGGTGACTTCTCGACCTGGTACACGACCCGGTCTCCCGTTTGGACACCTGACCCGGTGAGGCCAGCTGCCAATCGGCGGACGTCCGCGTCCAGATCGAGGTAGCTGACGTCAAGTCCCTGCGGCCCGCGCAGGAAGACCCGCTCGAGGTCTGGCGTCCGGGTGGCGAACAGCTCAGGCAGGGTCTGGCTCATGGGAGACTCAACCTACGACGTTGAGCCGATCTGGGGAGAGGCCTTCCCTACGGATTCTCGGCCCGGTATTCTGGCATTTCACTGACTGATTGATCAGTCACTTGCACGCAGGTGCAAGCGATCATGACGGAGGAAACATGACCATCGAGGCGCCTACTGAGGTACGCCACACCCTTCCGGCCGGCCACTACTACTCACCTGAGCATTACGCCGTTGAGCAGGAGCAGCTTTGGTATGAGCAGTGGGTGTTGGCCGGACGCGCCGACCAGGTCGCTGAACCCGGGCAGTTCCTGACTATCGATGTCGCCGGTCAGGGTGTCCTCATCACGCGCAATGACGACGGCGAGTTACGCGCCTTCTACAACGTGTGCAGCCATCGTGGGGCCGTGCTGTGCGACGACACCCGCGGCCAGACCAAGGCCGTCTTCCAGTGCCCGTACCACGCATGGTGCTACGACCTGAACGGAGCACTTGTCGCGACCCCCCGCGTCGAGAAGGATGAGGTCGATCGCTCGGTGCTAGGGCTCAAGCCTGTCCACGTCGACGACTGGCAGGGGTTCCTCTTCGTGAACCTCACCCGGACCACACCGACGCCGCTTCGCGAGGCGCTCGACGCGCACTACGACTCACCCCTCCGCTTCGAGAAGCACCAGATGGAACGCCTCGTCACCGTGCACCGCACCGAGTCAGTGGTGGCCGCCAACTGGAAGATTCTGATCGAGAACTACAACGAGTGCCTGCACTGTCCGATCGTTCACCCCGAGCTCGTCGAGGTCGTCCCGACCTACAAGAAGGGCATCACCGGAGACCGGAGTCGCGAGGACGGTGGCGTCGCCCTGATTACCGGCGGCACGAGCTACTCCGACGACCCGCGCGCCCGCAAGGCCGTCCTCCCAGGTATGAACGATGAGATGGCGCACTCCATCTACGGCAGTCAGGTCTTTCCCAACATGTTCCTCGACATCGCCGGGAGCAACGTGGTGGCCACCCGACTTGTGCCGGAGGGACCGCTACAGACCCGCGTCCTCACCGAGTACCTGTTCCTTCCCGAGGACATCGCCGAACCCGACTTCGACCACCAGCCCGTCGTCGACTTCTGTGAGCTCGTCGCCGGGCAGGACTACGCCGTGTCCGAGCGGGTGCAGCGCGGCATCACCTCGCGCGGATTCGCGCATGGCGTCTACCCGGCGAAGGACGACTACGTTCACCAGTTCAATCAGTACTACCGCCAGGTGATGAACGAGGCCTGAGGTTGATAGGCGATCACAACGGTCAGGCGGTGAAGCCCAGATGAAGGTGGTCCTGGTGGGTGTCGTCGGAAAAGTAGGCGGTGCCCGCTCCGTCCAGGTTGACCGGACCACCGACTTGGTAGGCACCAACCTCGGAGGCGGCCGTCATAAACTCGGCCACCGCAGGCGAATCACCGGTGTCGATGATTGGGCGACCGTCGAGGGCCCAGATGTCGACGGCCAGGCCGTCGGTGTGATTGCTCGTACGGTCGGTACCAAAGACCCTCAACGGATGACCGGATCGAAGGATGCTCACGTCGACCCGGTGGAGACTGGACAACCAGCCGAGCGCGATCAGCACATTGTCATCGATGGCCCCAGCGCGAATGTCTGACTCGGCGGCATACGGCAATACCACGCGGTCGTTGTCCAGGAGACGTCTCGCTGGCCGCGAGAGGTCACCGGTGTCTCGCCCCCGCCGAGCCGGTCGCACCTTCGTGACCGTCCAGTCCGGCTCATCGGCCAACAGCCGGATGTCGAGCGTCGTTCCGCCTGCCTTGACGCTGCCGTCTCCTTGCAACACCCACTGATCAACGACCGCCAGGACCGACGCGCTGTCGGCGAGGATACCGCCGTACTGGGCCACGACAACCTGCGCGACCGCAGCGACACCACCGCCCAACACTGGCTCGAGGTCCTCGACCAGGTCACCGTCGTAGCCGGCCGCGATGAGTCGACGGCGGGCGTTCTCCACCCCACCGTCGCCGGCCCCCCACGTGCCTGACGCCTCCGCCAGCCGCACCGCCTGGAGCTTCACGTCTGGAGAGACATCGTGCACACTTGACGCCCACTTTTGTACTCGTGGAAGTGCGGCCGCCGTAGGACTATCCGTGACTCTCGGGGTAACTGGCGGTTTCGAAACTCCAGCGCTTTCCCCCACCTCCTTCCGAGTGCAAGCCATCAGACCAGCGGACAGGCCAGCAACACCCGCGGCACGCAGGAGGTCTCGACGGGCAATGTTGCTCACTCGTCTTCCCTCCCGTCCCACCGTCGCGGTGTTCCCTGCGCTGGAAAGCGTTCGTCCCCATTGTGCGGCTGTTGGGCACCGAGCGATCGCCGGCCAGCGAGCTGACTTGTGACGTCGCACTTACAGGGAGTCACCGCGCTCCAGAAAGCCTCGTGCTGCATGCCGTCAGTGTGCTAGACCGATGCCAACGGCCCGGCGCGGGTGGCGAGTCTGCAAGTTGGCGTCCCCGGCGCCCTTTCGAAGGAGGGGAACGTGCGACGAGTTCTTGTTATCGCGGCCACCATCCCACTGATGGGGATGGGCGCTGCCACCGCGGCGGCGTACACGCCAGGGGACCCTGTTCCCGCAAGTCCCAGCGAGAGCCCGCTCGCCGGATGCACCTACGTCGATACCGGCCCAGGGGTCAAGTACCCAAACACTGAGCTCGAGCCGTCATTAGCGATCAATCCCATCGACCCCACGAACGTCGTCGGTACCTGGCAGCAGGACCGATGGTCGAGCGGAGCTGCCGTTGGTTCAGGATTCGGTACCAGTACAGATGGAGGTCAGACCTTCACAACAGGGGCGATCCCTGGGCTGACCTACTGTTCGGGCGGCAGCGACTTCTCGCGAGCGAGCGACCCGTGGCTCACCTTCGCTCCTGACGGGACGCTGTACCAGATGTCGCTCGTCGAGACGAAGGTTCCTACCGGCGGCAACACACCGACCGGTATGTCGGTCAGCAGGTCATTCGACGGCGGCATCAACTGGGAAGCACCCACCTTCATCGCCTACGACACCGACACATCACTCTTCAACGACAAGAACACCATCACGGCCGACCCCACTGACTCCGACTACGTCTACGCCATCTGGGACCGACTCGACTCTCCACCTGGAAAGGGATCGCTCAAGAGTTCGGAGAACACGTCCGGCTACCGCGGGCCGACGTTGCTGGCACGAACGACCGATGGCGGTGAGAACTGGGGGCCGGCTCGGATCATCTACAACCTTGGGACCCACAACCAGACGATTGGAAACCAGATCGTCGTCCTACCCAACGGCACTCTGGTTAACCTGTTCAACCTGATTCGCAACGACAACAAGGGCAAGATCCGCGGCTACAACGTTGCAGTGATCCGATCCACCGACAAGGGTGTCACGTGGGATGCCGACGCCACTCGCGTGTCCAACATTCAGTACGTCCAGGTGACCGACCCCGACACCGGGGCCGCTGTGCGCACCGGGGACATCATTCCGGAGGTCGCTGTTGACCGAACGACCGGCACCCTTTACGCAATATGGCAGGACGGCAGATGGGCCAATGGCGCCAACTCGCACGTTGCCTTCTCGCAGTCGACAGACGGGGGTCGCACGTGGAGCCAACCGACAAGGATCGATAGGGCACCCACGAATGTCAGCGCCTTCACACCGAGTATCGCTGTCGCCGACGATGGAACCGTTGGTGTCGCCTACTACGACTTCCGGTACAACGACGCGGCACAGGGCCTACCGACCGACTACTGGTTCACGTCCTGCACCGCAGGCTGCACCTCTTCAACCAGCTGGACCGAAACGCACGTCGACGGGTCATTCAACATGGAGAACGCGCCTGTTGCCCGTGGCTACTTCCTAGGCGACTACCAGGGAATCGCCACTGCCGAGAATGACTTCGGTCTGCTCTTCGCCCGTAGCGGATCTGTGCCCAGAACTTCCAACGTCGTCTACACCAAAGTGACGCCGTAGGGAGAGCAAGGCGCACCCCTGGCATAAGTGTTGGGGGGCCCCCCCACCATTTATGTTGGGGGGGG
>JANLWJ010000391.1:0-7843 GCA_031364455.1 Actinomycetes bacterium
CCTTGATCGCCTCGACGGTGATGGCCGCGTCCATGTTGAGGTCTTTGATCAGCGTCTTGCATGCCAGTCGGTTGCGTCCGTTGATGCGCATGGCGTCGGAGCCGCAGATTCCGTGGGCGCACGAGCGGCGGTAGGTCAGAGTGCCGTCCTGCTCCCACTTGATCTTGTTGAGCGCGTCCAGGATGCGGTCGGTGGGGAGAACCTCGACCGGGTAGTCGTGCCACGACGGCTCGGTGTCCCCAGCCTCGGGGTTGTAGCGGCGGATCCGCAGGGTGACATTGCGCCGCAGCAGTGCTGACCCACTCTCGGGTGCATGGTCGATGGGAGGGTCGATCGTTGCGGTCATCAGTACTTGCGCTCCATCGGCTGGTAGCGGGTGACGGTGACGGGCTTGTAGTCGAGCCGGATCTCTTCGTTGCCCTCGGCATCGACCTCGCGGTAGGCCATCGTGTGCCTCATGAAGTTGACGTCGTCGCGGTTGGGGTAGTCCTCGCGAAAGTGTCCGCCGCGCGACTCGTTGCGGGCGCGGGCGGAGACGACGACGACCTCAGCAAGATCGAGGAGGAACCCGAGCTCGACCGCTTCGAGAACGTCGGTGTTGTATCGCCTGCCCTTGTCCTGGACGGTGACGTCGAGAAAGCGACGCTTGAGCTCGGAAATATCCACCTCCGCCTGTTTCAGGGTGGTGTCGGTGCGGTAAACCGACGCGTGGTCGTCCATCGACTGCTGCAGCTCGGCACGGATCGCACCAGTTCGTTCGCCGCCGATCCCGTTCAGCAGTCGATCGATTAGCTCTCGCACGTCTGCCTCGGGATTTTCGGGCAGGTCTATGAAGTGCGCGGTGGTTGCATGGTCTGCGGCGGCCAGACCGGCTCGACGGCCGAAGACATTGATGTCAAGCAACGAGTTGGTACCCAACCGGTTGGCGCCGTGCACGGAGACGCAGGCGGCCTCGCCGGCGGCGTAGAGACCGGGGACGATCTCCTTGTTGTCGCGCAGCACCCTCGCGTCGATGTCGGTCGGAATGCCGCCCATTGCGTAGTGCGCTGTCGGGTAGATCGGGATCGGCTCGGTGACCGGGTCGATGCCGAGGTAGGTGCGACTGAACTCGGTGATGTCGGGAAGCTTGGCCTCGAGCTGCTCGGCCGGGATGTGGGTGAGATCAAGCAGGACGTAGTCCTTGTTCGGGCCGCACCCGCGACCCTGGCGAACCTCGGTGTAGATCGCTCGACTGACCATGTCTCGCGGGGCGAGGTCCTTGATGGTGGGGGCGTACCGCTCCATGAACCGCTCACCATCGCTGTTGCGCAGGACGCCTCCTTCGCCGCGAGCCCCCTCGGTGAGGAGAATCCCGAGACCGGCCAGGCCGGTCGGGTGGAACTGGTAGAACTCCATGTCCTCCAGCGGCAGACCCCGTCGCCAGACGACGCCCATGCCGTCGCCGGTGAGGGAGAGTGCGTTCGAGGTCGTCTTGAAGACCCGTCCGAACCCACCGGTGGCGAAGACCACCGACTTGGCCTGGAAGACGTGCAGCTCGCCGGTTCTCAGCTCGTAGGCAACAACCCCAGAGACCTCACCGTGCCTCATGAGCAGGTCGAGCACGTAGAACTCGTTGTAGAACTCGACGTTCTGCTTGATGCACTGTTGGTAGAGAGTCTGGAGGATCATGTGCCCAGTGCGGTCAGCGGCGTAGCACGCACGCCGGACGGCCGCCTCGCCGTGGTTGCGGGTGTGCCCGCCGAACCGGCGCTGGTCGATGCGTCCTTCTGGGGTGCGAGAGAACGGCAGACCCATCTTCTCGAGGTCCAGTACGGCGTCGATGGCCTCTTTGGCCATGATCTCTGCGGCGTCCTGGTCGACGAGGTAGTCGCCGCCCTTGATCGTGTCGAAGGTGTGCCACTCCCAGTTGTCTTCCTCGACGTTGGCCAGTGCCGCACACATTCCGCCTTGTGCCGCACCGGTGTGCGAGCGAGTCGGGTAGAGCTTGGTGAGTACTGCTGTGCGCACCCGCTTGCTCGACTCAAGGGCGGCACGCATACCGGCGCCTCCGGCGCCGACGATGATGACGTCGTACTTGTGGACCTGGGGCATGAGGCGGTACTCCTCAGCTGATGTTCGGATCGAAGGTGAAGATCACCAAGGTGCCGGTGACGAGGACGAGCACCATTGACGCGTAGAGCGCGGCCTTGAGCCACAATCGCGTGCTGTCGCGCTCGGCGTAGTCGTTGATGATGACGCGGAGACCGTTACCTCCGTGCAGCTGTGCCAACCAGAGCATCAGGAGATCCCACACCTGCCAGAACGGAGACGACCAGCGGCCGGCCACGAACGCGAAGTTGATGCGCTGAACCCCGCCGTCGAGGATGTTCATGATGAAGAGGTGGCCAAGAACCAAGAAGATCAGCACAAGGCCGGAAATGCGCATGAAGAGCCACGAGTACAGCTCGAAGTTCGACCGACCGGTCAAACCGAAAGTCTGTTGCGAGCGGGGAGCCGGGATGTCAGGTGCCTCGGTTGGCGACATCTCAGGCACCTCCGAAGATCGAGTTGAGGGTGTGATCGAGCATGAAGTAGACGCCAGGGATCATGAGCAGCATCCACACGGCGACGATCGACCACAACATCGCTTGCTGGTACTTGGGACCCTTGCTCCAGAAGTCGACGGCGATCACTCGAAGGCCGTTGAGAGCGTGAAAGAGAACAGCTCCCACGAGCCCAACCTCGAGCAGGTTGACCACCGGGTTCTTGTACGTCGCAATCACGGTGTCGTACGCCTCGGGGGAGACGCGGACCAGAGCGGTGTCGAGCACGTGGGCGAAGAGGAAGAAGAATGTGAGAGCGCCGGTGATCCGGTGCGCCACCCACGACCACATACCCTCGCGGCCGCGATAGAGCGTGCCAGCTGGTGCGGTGGGCACCTGGCGCCTCCGTTGTCGAGTTCCTTGGCCGCTGCCCCTGTCTAAGCGGAGGGCTGCGGCCGGGTACGAGCCTCTCGGTCTCGCCAACCCGATGCTACCGGCGGAGCGACCATGATCGCCTCTTGGCCCTCACCCCTGGCTGGTGACCTGACAGAGTGGAGCCGTGACTTCGAGCGCGCATGGCGCACCTACCTCTGACGTGGATGCTGTCATCGTCGGTTCAGGCCCCAACGGGCTTGTGGCGGCCGTCACACTGGCCGAGGCCGGATGGCAGGTCTTGGTGTTGGAGGCAGCTGACCAGTACGGCGGTGGCACGCGTACCGAGGAGCTCACCCTTCCCGGCTTTCGCCATGACGTCTGTTCTACGGCGCACCCGCTGGCGCTCGCCTCGCCGGCGTTCCGGGCGCTCGGGCTCGAGCGTGAAGGGCTGCGGCTGGCGCATCCAGAAGTCCCCCTCGGGCACCCGTTGGCCCTGGGTAAGTCACTGCTGCTCCATCAGGACGTGGCTGCCACTGCAGCCCAGCTCGGACGCGACGGCGCGGCCTGGACGCGGACTGTTGGTGCGCTCGGCCGCCGGTGGGCGTCGATGGCTGACGGAGTACTCGAACCTCTCGCGGTGCCGCCGCGATCGCCCCTGACGACGGGGGCCTTCGGTGCCGCTGGGCTCTGGCCCAGCACCTGGTTCGCGCGCACCGTCTTTCGCGAGGAGCCGGCCCGGGCGCTCTTCGGTGGGCTCGCCGCTCACGCCACCCTTGACTTGGCGGCCCCCCTCACCGCGGCGGTGGGATTGCTGCTCGGAGGCCTGGCGCACGGCGTCGGGTGGCCGGTGGCTGTCGGCGGTTCGCAGTCGATCGCCGATGCGTTGGTCAAGCGTCTGGAGTCGCTCGGCGGCGAGGTGCGAACCGGGCACCGGGTCGCCTCCATGGGAGACGTTCCAGCCGCGCGCGCGGTCCTCTTCGACCTCACGCCACGACAGTTGCTGCAGATCGCGGGGGAGAGATTCACCCCGGCCTATCGGCGGCGGCTTGCGGAGTGGCGTTACGGCGCTGGCGTTTTCAAGGTCGACTGGGCGCTCGATGCTCCCGTGCCATGGGCGGATGAGCGTCTGGTCGGGGCTGGAACCGTTCACCTGGGAGCGAGCATGGCCGAGCTCGTGGCGGCCGAACGAGATGTCGCACAGGGGCGGGTCTCGGAGCGGCCGTATGTCCTGGTTGCTCAGGCGACGGGTGCCGACCCTTCGCGGGCTCCGGCGGGCAAGCACACGCTGTGGGCCTACTGCCATGTGCCGAACTCCTGCGATGTCGACATGACCGACGCCATCGAGGGCCAGATCGAACGCTTCGCGCCTGGGTTTCGTGACCGGGTGCTTGGACGACAGGTGATGGACCCGGCGGCGCTGGAGGCCCACAACGCCAACGAGGTGGGTGGCGACATCGCCGGTGGCATCTCCGACTGGCGACAGATGGCGGCCCGACCGCGGCTCTCCCTGACTCCCTGGGCGACTCCAGACCCGAGCATCTTCCTCTGTTCGTCCTCGACGCCACCCGGTGGCGGCGTGCACGGGATGTGCGGACGCACGGCCGCTGAGCTGGTACTGAAGCGACTTGGCTGAACCCCACATACCTGCCGAGTGGCACCCGGGGGATGCTCCTGTGGTGCGTCACTCTGCAGGCACGTGTGTCCCCACCTCGGCCACCAGCTCGGCCACGATCACCTCGTTGACGCGTCGGGGTGAAGAGTGAGTCACGGTTTCGGCGTCGACGCTAGCGGCGGACGACGGCGTCGACGGCGACGGCCGCGGTCTCCGACACGATCACCGGGTTGAGCTCGACCAGCGTGAGCCGCTCGGAGAGGAGTGCCTTCGCAACCGACGTTGCGAGTTCACAGAGAGCATCGACGGCGGCGGGCGGACGGCCGCGTCCGCCAGCGAGCATCGGGTAGCTCTTCAGCGAACTCAGTGCCTCGGCGACGCGCGCGACATCGGTCGGCAGCGGTAGCACCACGACGTCCTGCAGAAGCTCGGTCCAAATGCCTCCGGTGCCGATCACAAGCGCCGGGACCACGCCGTCCCGAGTCGCAGACACCAGCATCTCGATGCCCGGCGTCGCCATCTGCTCGACGAGGACCACACCACCGGGCTGGAGCCCAAGCAGCTGCTCAGCAGCGACGCTGATCCGCTGGGAGTCGGTGAGGTTCAGGACGACCCCTCCGACGTCGGTCTTGTGCTGCACGTCTGGGTGGCAGATCTTCATGGCGACGGGGCCACCGAGCTCGGCGGCAACGCTGACGGCCTCCTCGGCTGACTCGACCGCGCGCCCGGCGGGAACATCGACCCCATGCGACGCGAGGAGTGCTTTTCCCTGGTGCTCGGCGAGCCACTCACCGGGTTCGATCGCCACGGTTGCGACCGAAACTGCGCGCAGGTGCTCAGGCGACGAGGGCGTCAGCGTGTGTGCCTTCAGTGCCGCCAGCGCGGTCGGGATTCCGGCCAGTGCGGTGACGCCGTCGTCGGCAAGCGACTCTGCCACCGCTGCCGGCATCAGCTCGGGTAGGCCGGATGCGACCGCCCGACCCGTGCCGGGGATGTCGGCGGTGACGAGTCCGTCTCGGGTGTCCTTCCAGTCCGCGGCATCGGCATCGCTGAGGTCGGGAGGAGTGTCTTGCACGTAGAGCACCTGACTCACACCAGGGTCGGCTGCCAGCGTCTCGACGAGGTCGCGGACCCGCGCGGTGTCGGCCCACAGCCTGTTGGTGTGGTCGAGGGGGTTGGTGATCACAACACCGTCCGGCAGCAGCTCAGCAAGCGCACTGCACGTACCTTCGGTGAGACTGGCCAGCGGGACGCCAAGCCGATCCGCCTCGTCCGCGGTGATCACCGAGTCGCCACCGGAGCAGGTGACGACCGCCAGGCCGCCTGACCGCGTCGGCCGCGGGGTGGCCATGAGCTTGGTGGTCTCGAAGAGCTCGTGAGGGTCGTGGCACCAGGCGCCGCCGGTCTCGGCGACCAGAGCGGCGAATATGCGGTGGTCTCCGGCAACAGCGGCGGTGTGGGCACCGCCGGCGGCTGCCCCAGCTGCGCTGCGTCCTGCCTTCAGGACGGCCACCCGGACGTCACGCTCGGCGCACTGCGCGAAGGCGTTTGCCCACTTGGCGCCGTCGCCGTCGCCCTCTAGATAGAGGGCCACCGAACGAACACCATCGGCACCGGCCAGGTAGGAGAGAGAGTCGGCAGCGTCGACGACGGCGCTGTTACCAACGCTGACGACGGTGTGCCACGCGATGCCACGACGGCTGGCCAGTGCCACCACGCCGAGGTTGCCGCTCTGGGTGATGAGGGCAACGGCACCGCTGGCTCCAACGCTGACGTTGTCCCCCCACATCGGAGCCCGGCTCTCGACCGAGACGATTCCGTTCGCGTTGGGACCGATCACCGGAAGGCCATGGCGATCGGCTGCAGCGACCAGCGCGTCCTGTCGGTCGGTGCGGCCGGTCTCGGCGAACTCGGCGGCGAAGACGATGGCGCCACCACAGCCAAGTCGTCCGGCGGTGTCGAGAAGGTCCGGAACGGTGTCGGCAGGGGTTGCGACGACAACGGCGTCGACAGCCTCGTCGATGGCATCCAGGGATGGAACGCATGGGACGCCGTGCACCTGTGTGCGGGTCGGGTGGACGCCAACCAACCGCCCGGCAAAACGCGCGGCCAGCAGGTTGCTGATGGCCGCGTTGCCGTAGGAGCCGGGTCGGTCGGTGGCACCGACGACTGCGATGGACGCGGGTCGGAAGAGACGGTCGAGCTGCATCGGCGGGCTCAGCTAAGCATGGCGTCGACGCCACGCCGCTCGAGGCTGCGGGCGACGATCAGCCGCTGGATCTCGCTGGTGCCTTCCCATATGCGGTCGACCCGCAGCTCGCGCCAGAAGCGTTCGGCCACATTCGTGCGCATGTATCCGCGGCCACCGAAGATCTGAACCGAGCGGTCGGCGCATCGGTTAGCAGCTTCGGAGCAGAAGAGCTTGGCCATCGATGCCTTGCCGTGGATGAGCTTGGGGTCTGCGCCGGACTCCTTCAGGCGCGCAACGTCATAGACCATGAGGCGTCCGGCAGCAGCATCTGCCGCGGAGTCAGCCAGCGGGAACGAGACACCCTGGTGGTCGATGAGGCGCGCGCCACCCTGCTCGCGGTTGATGGCCCACTCCGTGGTCTCGGTGATGAGGCGCTGCATGGCTCCGATGCAGCGGACCGCGATGCCGATCCGCTCCTCGGTGAACCACATCCGCTGCAGGTCATCGCCTGCACCGACCCAACCAATCACATCGTCGGCGCTGACCTTGACATTGGTGAAGAGCATCGTTGGGTGCCCGTGCGGGTAGGCGTGCGTGAAGGGTGGGTCATCGATGATCGAGACGCCCGCGGCGTCAGCAGGCACGGCAAAGAGCGTCGGCAGTCGATCGTCACCATCGATGACGTTGGCCATGACCACGATGACTGCGGCGACCGACCCGTAGGTGACGAACCACTTCTCGCCGTTGATGACGTATCCGCCTTCATCGGTGCGGTGGGCAACCGTCGTGATGCCGGACGGGTCCGACCCAGCGTCGGCCTCGGTCACGGCGTACGCGTCGTGCAACTCGCCCTTCAGAGCCGGCCGAAGCCAGCGGTCGATCAGCTGTGGGCTGGCCGACCTCCACACGTTGTACGCGGTCGGCATGTACCAGCTGATGCCGTTGGTGTTGCGGCCGAACTGCTCCTCGACCAGGAGCCACTCGGTGGTGGACCAGCCCTGCCCCCCGTGCTCGGGCGCATGCAGGCCTCCGCCCAGGCCTTGCTCAAGAGCCGTCTGGCGGATGTGGAGTACGTCTTCCTCGGGAAGGGGACCGCCGGCCAGCTCGGCCTTCTGCTCCAGGGGGATGAGGATGTCCTCGACG
>JANLWJ010000059.1:0-5501 GCA_031364455.1 Actinomycetes bacterium
CGGTAGCCGGTTCCGTCACGTCGAACCAACCCGCGCTCGGCCAACGTTCCCAGCAGTCGAGAAGCAGTGGCCTTGTGCACGTCAAGCTGACGCGCCACCTCCGAGACACCTAGCGGAGACCTCGCGACCCCGAGCAGCTCCAAGACATCGGCCACCCGTTCAACGGCACCTGTTGCTCGCATCGACCAGCTCACGCACCTTTGTCGGAAGTCGGGTTGTCGGAAATGGGATCGTCGGAAATGGGATCTATAGCCAAGGCCACTCGCACTTCAGCGTCGACATGACCGTTGGTCACGAGCAGGTGACCGCCGTCGACGGGAGGGCCACCCTCGAGCCGGGTCACCTGGCCACCGGCCTCCTCGACGATCACGCTGGTCGCCGCCCAGTCCCACTCATAGCAGGGGCCTTGCTCGACGAGCGCCTCGGCAGCGCCCCTGGCGACGAGCAGGTGTGCCCACCCGTCGCCGATTCCTCGGCTGGCTCGAGCACCTCCAACGACTCGGTGCAGCGCATCGACCCCGGTGCCGGCGGGTCGGCCAAACTCCTCAAGAGCCGCGTGCAGCACAAACGACTGATCGAGCCGGTTGATCGCCGAGACCGTTATCGCCCGACCGTTGCACCACGCCCCGGAGCCGCGAGCGGCGTGATAACGCTCGCCAAGGGCTGGCGCGTCCGCAACACCTATCAGGACGGGTCCGCCGACCTCGCCGCCGGACCGCAGCGCGATCAGAGTGGTCCAGAGCGGCACCCCTTCGGCGAACATCCGCGTTCCGTCGATCGGGTCGACAACCCACACCCGCCCGCTCGTTCCTGGGGTGTACCCGCCTTCCTCGCCGCGGACGCCATCGGCGGGACACCGCTGGGCGAGCAGCTTCCGAATCGCCAGTTCCGCCGCCGCGTCGACTTCGGTCACGGGGGTGGTATCGGCCTTGAGCTGGACCTGCTGCCGTCCCCCGAACGCTGCCATCGTCACTGCGGCTGCAGCGTCAGCTAGCTCCAGGGCGATGGCGAGGTCGTCCTGGACCGCTTCGCCGGGCGAGCCAAGAGGGTGACCCGACGACCGGTTGGCGTCGATTGGCTGCGAGATGGGCTCCACACCGCCGGAGCGTAACGGTGCGCGGCTGGGGCGTCTGCAAACGCGGTCGGCGGGATCCACCAGCCGGAATGCTGGCAACTTTGATCACTTTGCGTCACCATGTGACTACGCAGGGAGGGATGTATGAAGGGCGGGGCGGGGAACGGCAGGGTGGTGAGCGCCGGACGACACTGGTCCGAGCGCCTACTTGCGCTTCCCCCAGGTGTGGTCGGGGCCGAGCGCCGGCGGGCGCGAACCCTGCTCGGGGTCGCCACTGCCTTGGCATTGGCGGCAGTCCCCTTGAGCATCTATGTCGGCGTCTTCCTGCCCGACCCGGCACGCAACGTTCCCGTCGTGCTCATCGGGCTTGTCTACTACGCCATGATCCGCACCCTCGTCAGCCGACGGCACTGCACGCTCGCAGCCTGGGTGTTCCTCTCCTACTTCATCCTGGTGCCACTCAACGGGTTTGCCTTCGGCGATGGGCCATCTCCTGCCGACGTCCTGTTCGTCACGGTCATCCCCGTGCTGGCTGCCGTCGTACTCCCCGCCCGGCACGTCCTGATTGCCACCGGCATTGCGCTGCTCGACCTGGTGGTGGTCAGCCGGACGGCATCTGATCTCGAACTCGGGATCGCCGACCTCACCGTGTACGCGGTGATCGTGCTGGCGATTGTCGGATCCGCAGCGGTCGTGCTGACTGTCGTCATCGATCGAGCCTTCCACGACGTCAACCAGACCAGATTGGAGTCCCAACGACTTGCCGACGAGCTGCAGGTCGCCAACAGCGAGCTGGAGGCGCGCGTTCGCTCACGCACCACCGAACTTGCCGATGCCCTCCAACGCGAGCAGCGCCTCAGCGCGCAGTTGGCCGAGCTGTCCGTTCGGGACTCACTGACAGGACTTCACAACCGACGTCACATGGACGAGACGATCGATCGCATGTTCCGCTTCGCGATCCGCAGCGGTCACCCCCTCAGCGTGGCCATCATCGACCTCGATGACTTCAAACGCATCAACGACCGATACACCCACCTGGTCGGTGACCAGGTGCTCCAACAGGCCGCAACGGTGCTCGCCGGCGCGATCCGCGGTTCCGACGAGCTCGTCCGGATGGGTGGTGAGGAGTTCGCTCTCCTCATGCCGGGTACCTCGTCACAGGAAGCCGTAACGGTCTGCGACCGCATACGTTGCACCCTCGCCCAGCACGACTGGAATGCCATCGTCACGGGGATCGCGGTGACCGCCAGCTTCGGCATAGCGACAACAGGTACCGCGCGTGAGGTGTCCCAGCTCGTCCGCAGTGCTGACGAACAGCTTCTGAAGGCTAAACGCTCAGGCAAGAACCGGGTCCTCTGCTCAACGACCGAGGTGGCCTGAACGTCAGCCGGAACTTCTCACTCGAAGCAGGGACAGGTACATCGCATCGGTGCCATGAAGGTGGGGCCACAGCTGAACGTCTGGACCCGGACCCACATCAGGCGGAAGTCCGGGCAGCAGCGCCCTGGCATCGACCCGTTCAACGTCGCCGCGTCCGGCGAGGACGGCATCGACAACACCGCTGGTCTCGGCCACCAGTGGCGAGCAGGTGACATACCCGACGACCCCACCCGGTCGCACCAGGCGGAGCGCGTTCTCGAGCAACCGCCGTTGCCCCACAACCAGGGCAGTGAGGTCTTCCGGCTGCTTGCGCCACCGCGCCTCTGGGCGGCGGCGTAAGGCTCCGGCACCAGAGCATGGTGCGTCGAGCAGCACTCGGTCGAAGCCACCGCCTGACTCAGCTTCGCGCAACGGGTCACCTGCGTCGACGACACGAACCTCAACATCTGGCCCGACCGCCTGCGTCACGAGGCGGGCGCGGTGCGGCAGCAGCTCCCACGCCTCCAGCAACGCACCATCGCGTTCGGCGAACGCTGCCAGCAATGCCGCCTTGCCACCGGGTCCGGCGCACATGTCGAGCAGGCGCTCGGCGCCCGACCCGCGCTCGATCGGCGCGGCAGCTAGCGCAGCAGTAACGATCTGACTCCCCTCGTCCTGGACCCCCGCCCGATGTTCGCGTACCGCCGGAAGGTCACCTGGGTCTCCCGATGGCCAGATCGCAGCCAGCGGGGACCACCGGCCGGGTCGCGCGCCAGCGTCGATCAACTCATGCTGGGTACAGCGACCTGGTCGCGCCACCAACGTCACCTCTGGCGCGACGTTGTCGGCGGCGAGCAGCTCGCTGAGCTCTGCCGAAGGACGGCCGCGCGCTGCCAGCGCCTCAGCAAACGCCGCAACCAGCCATACCGGGTGCGCATGTTGCAGAGCCAGCGCCTCCGGCGTTGAAGGGTCTTCGCCGCCGAGAAGCCGGGCAACCCACTCGTCGAAGGTGTGCGCTGCAACACGGCGCAACACCGCATTGACGAAGCCGGCTCTGGCCCGTCCGATCTCGGCCTTGGCCAGGTCGACCGTCGTCGTTACTGCAGCATGGGTCGGAACCTTCATCCATAGGATCTGGTGCGAGCCAAGACGAAGCAGATCCTGGATGGGGCGATCGACGTCACTCCACGGCCGGTCGATACAAGAAGTCGCAATGGCGTCGTAGCTGCCGCTCCGCCGTAACGTTCCGTACGTGAGCTCAGTGGCAAAGGCGGCATCGCGTCCGCCGATCCCGGCCGCCCTCAGGCGTTCGGGTAACAGCAGATTGGCGTAGGCCCCGCTCTCGCTGACCGCCCGCAACACCTCGAAGGCGACCCGCCGTGGTCGGTCGACCGGACCGGCTGCGGTAGTTCGGTCGCTCACTGCAGGAGCTCGCCGTCAGAGATCCGAACGCCACGAGCCCAGTCGGCGGCGTCCATCACCTTCTTCCCAGCGGGACGGACCTTCCCCAGCTGCACCGGGACCGACCCTGTTCCGACGAAGACCGCACGTTTGGTCACCAGCACGACTCCGGGACCGAGGTCCGGTCTCTCGTCGGATGTGGCGATCGCTGATGACGGCGCGACGGGCAGCAGACCAAGGCGTCCTCCGGCGTACTCCGTCCACGCTCCCGGATCTGGGGTGCAGGCACGGATCCGTCGGTCGACGGCCATCGCTGGGTCAGGCCACCTCACCCTGGCGTCGTCGACGGTGATCTTCGGAGCGAGGCTGACACCATCGTCGACCTGGTCGACCGGTTGCAGGTGACGTCCCTCGATCCCGTCAAGGGTGCGCACCAGCAGTTCAGCCCCTGCTGATGCCAGCCGGGCAAGCAGCTCGCCCGATGTGTCGGTCGACGCGACCGCCTCGGTGACCATGCCATAGACCGGGCCGGTGTCCAGGCCGGCGGTGAGCCGAAAGGTCGAAGCACCCGTCACCTCATCCCCATGCAGGATGGCGTGCTGGACCGGAGCCGCACCGCGCCACATCGGGAGTAACGAGAAGTGCAGGTTCACCCACCCGTGCGGTGGGAGGTCGAGCAGTTGGGGCGGAACAAGTCCGCCGTAGGCAACGATCGGGCAGCAGTCCGGTGCCAGTGAACGCAGGTCGCGCTCAACCGACGGGTCAGAAAGGCTGGTTGGCCGTAGGACCGGGATACCGAGCTCGGTCGCACGCTCGGCGACCGGCGACATCGCAACCGGTCGGCCGCGGCCTCGTTGCGCATCGGGACGGGTGATTACCCCCACCACCGTGTGCTGCGAACTCAGCAACCGATCCAGTGCCGTGCACGCGACGTCCGGCGTCCCAGCGAAGACCAGACGCATCGCCGCCGGACTCCTCAGAGCGCCAGGCCGCGGGTAGCATGCGGGCTGGCCTTGATCGTCGGCACCTGCCCACCGGACCAGTCGGCTTCCCGGATCGCTTTCATGGCGGCCTTGCGCTGCTCGGGATCGAGTCGGTCGATGAAGAGCACGCCGTCGAGGTGGTCCGTCTCGTGCTGGACACAGCGGGCGAGCAGCTCGGTCCCCTCAATCACCACCGGGTCGCCGTGCATGTTGAAACCCTTGGCGACGACGCCGAAGGCCCGTCGGCAGTCGAACGTCAATCCGGGTAGAGACAGACACCCTTCTTCGCCGAACTGCTCGTCGTCGGACAGGTCGAGTACCGGGTTGATGAGGTGGCCCACCTCGTCATCGACGTCGTAACTGAAGACCCGCAGCGAGACCCCTATCTGCGGTGCCGCCAGGCCAGCTCCTGGTGCATCCAACATAGTCTCGGTGAGGTCCCTGACAAGGTTCCGGAGCTCTTTGTCGAAGTCGACAACAGGCTGCGCCGGCATGCGGAGCGCGGGATCGCCGAAGAGGCGGATGTGTTGGACAGACATGACAAGACTCCCGGACGTGAGGTGGCCGACACCTAAGTCTAGGCGGGCCTGCTCGACCACCGGCGTAGGTCACCGGCCCAGAGCGCCATCAGTGGATGGCCTAGCCGAATTCTGCCGGATCTATCCGCACGGTCACGCGACCGA
>JANLWJ010000104.1:0-3104 GCA_031364455.1 Actinomycetes bacterium
CGGCAGCAGCCCGCGCCGCTACGCTCCGCAAGATCTACGGCGCCGGAGAGGCCGAGGTCCGTGCGCTAGACGGCGTCTCCGTCACCTTCGCGACGGGACGCTTCACCGCGATCATGGGCCCGAGCGGTTCGGGCAAGTCAACCCTCATGCACATCTGTGCCGGTCTCGACGATGCCACATCAGGGACGGTCTCGATCGGCGACACCGACCTAACGCGGCTGAGCGACGGAGACCTCACCCGCCTCCGCCGTGACCGGGTTGGGTTCATCTTTCAGTCGTTCAACCTGGTCCCCACCCTGACCGCCCTGGAGAACATCACGTTGCCGCTCGACATCGCCGGTCGAAAGCCCGACCAGGAGTGGCTCGACGAGCTCATCGACATGGTGGGGATGCGTGACCGGCTGAGCAACAAGCCAAGCCAACTCTCCGGCGGCCAGCAGCAGCGAGTGGCTGCCGCTCGCGCGCTGGTGACCAGGCCGGAGATCATCTTCGCCGACGAGCCAACCGGCAACCTCGACTCTCGTGCGGGGGCCGAGGTTCTTGCCTTTCTTCGCGACAGCGCCGATACGCACGGCCAGACCGTGGTGATGGTCACCCACGATCCGACGGCGGCCTCCTATGCCCACCGGGTGATCTTCTTGGCTGACGGCCAGATTGTTGACGACATGGATGACCCATCGGCTGACCGCGTCCTCGAGCGCATGAAGGGCTTCGACGCGAAGGGGCGGAGGTCGTAGTCGATGTTCCGCGCCTCTTGGCGCAGCCTTGTCCAGCACAAGCTGCGCCTGCTCATGTCAACGCTCGCGATTGTTCTGAGTGTCGGGTTCGTCGTCGGCACCTTCATATTTACCGACACGCTGAACAAGACCTTCACCGACCTCTTCGGTCAGACGACAACAGATGTGGTGGTCACCCCGAAGTCGGACTTCCAAGGCTCCGGCTTCGCCGGTGAGCTGCCGACCCTTGCACCTGAACTACTTGACGAGATCGCCCAGGTGCCCGGAGCGGCAAAGGCTGGCGGGGCGGTATTCGCCGATGGCGTCTCGATCATCGGTTCCGACGATGAGCCTCTCGGTCAGCAGGGTGCTCCCCAGTTCGGGAGCAACTGGAGCGATGACGAGGAACTGACCCCCTACCGCCTGGTCGAAGGCGTCGGGCCAACAACTGCCGACGAGGTTGCGATCGACTCAGTCTCGGCGGAGGACGGCCAGCTCGAGGTCGGGGACACGATCCGGTTGATTGCGCCAACGGGTGAGATCGAGGCTGAGCTGGTCGGGGTCTTCCGTTTCGGAACGAGCGGGAACCTCGCAGGAGCCACGATCGCGGCATTTGACACCGAGACTGCACAAGAACTGCTGCTCGACGGCGAGTCTGCGTACACCGAGATCGACGTCGTTGCTGCCGAGGGAGTTACCCAGACCGAGCTTGCGGAGGCAGTGGCGGCAGTTACCGGGCCGGACGCCACGGTCAAGACGGGCGAAGAGGCCGCTGATGAGGCGGCATCGGACATCACCGATGCGCTCTCCTTCTTCAACATCATCTTGCTGGTCTTCGCCCTGATCGCTCTCTTTGTGGGTTCCTTCCTGATCCTCAACACGTTCTCGATGCTGATCTCCCAACGAACCCGCGAGCTGGCACTGCTGAGAGCCGTTGGCGCGACCCGTGGTCAGGTGACCCGGTCGATCCTTGCCGAGTCGTTGGTGGTGGGGGCGGTGAGCTCGGTGCTCGGGTGTGTGATGGGCATCGGAGTGGTGTACCTACTGCGATGGTTCTTCGGCAAGTTTGGTATTGACCTCGGCAGCACTCCGCTGCAGCTCGAGCCACGCACCTTTGCCATCGGCATCGCTCTAGGTGTTGCCTTCACCGCCGTGGCAGCCTGGTTCCCCGCTCGCCGAGCGTCCAAGATCCCGCCAGTGGCCGCCCTCCGCGACGATGCCGCCCTCCCAACCAAGGCGCTGACCCTCCGGGCCTCGCTGGGTGGCCTGCAGATGCTGGCAGGTGCGGGAGCGTTGGTAGCCGGCGTTGCGAGTGGTGGTTCCTCTGGAGCCTCTCTCGTCGGACTCGGCGTGCTCCTACTCCTGACCGGCACCATCACCTTCAGCCCGGTTCTGGCCTCCCCCGTTGCCCGCGGACTCGGGTACCCGCTGCCCCGTCTCTTCGGAACCGTGGGAAGACTCGCTGTCGACAATGCCTCACGACAACCACGTAGATCGGCCGCCACAGCATCAGCACTGATGATCGGGTTGGCACTCGTCACCGCCCTCACGATCTTCGCGTCCTCGATCACTGCTTCGCTGAATGCCGCCATTGACCGGGTCATCGGAGCCGAGTTCATCGTGGCAACAGAGACCCAGCGGCCGTACCCGCGGTCGGTCGCCAATGAGATCGAAGCGCTGCCCGATGTGGCTGTCGTATCAAGGACCACGTTCACCCAGGCGCAGCTGGCCGCTGACTCCATCCCGGCCCCCACCGGGTCAGATGAGCCGCCGACAACCTTCGTGGGAACCGTTGCCCCGGACACCGTCGCTGACGTCATCAACCTGACCTTCACGTCAGGGGGGATCGACGATCTCACCGACACCGGTGTCATCGTCGACACGACAACGGCAACCAACTCAGACCTCGGCGTCGGCGACGAGGTCGAGTTCACCTTCGCCAGCGGCTCGGCCACCTTTGAGATCGTCGGACTATATGAGCCAGCTGGGTTCTTCACCGGGTACGCCATCACTAATGAGGCCCTTGAGGACGCAGGGGTCAAGATCGGCGACACCTTCGTCTACGTCAAAGCTGACGACGACGCAGATCTGGACGCCTTGAAGAGCGATATCGAAGAGATTCTCACGTCGTACCCCGGCGTCATCGTGCAAAGCCAGGCTGAGCTGAAAGAACAGGTCCAGTCGAACGTACAAACCCTGCTCAGCGTGATGATTGCCCTGCTTGGGCTCGCCATCATCATCGCGATCCTGGGCATCGTGAACACCCTCTTCCTTTCCGTCCTCGAACGCACGAGAGAGATCGGGATGCTGCGGGCGGTCGGTGCCAGCCGCTGGCAAATTCGGTGGATGGTGGTACTCGAGTCGGTGGTGATCGCACTGTTCGGAGCA
>JANLWJ010000168.1:0-2899 GCA_031364455.1 Actinomycetes bacterium
TCTCTGTTCCGGAGAGCATTCGAACGATGGCCCATCCGACCATCAGGAAGATCGACACCATGAAGGCGTAGGTCGGGATCGCAAAGGCCGTTCCCGACTCTCGCACCCCCCGCAGGTTGAGGAAGGCGATCACGGCGATGAGCACGACCGCGAGCAGGACGGCGTGCTCTTCTAGACCGTCAGCAGCAGAGACGATGTTGTCGACGGCAGCTGCAATCGACACTGCGACGGTCATTACGTAGTCGACGAGGAGTGCACTGGCGACAACCACACCGGAGTTGGCTCCTAGGTTGACGCTGACGTTCTCGTAGTCGCCTCCGCCGGAGGGGTACGCATGGACGTTCTGTCGGTAGGAGGCCACGACGACGAAGAAGACGACGACCACACCAGCAGCCACCCAGGGCGCATAGTGGATGTAGGCGAGCCCTCCGAGGGAGAGGACGAGCAGGATCTCCTGCGTCGCATATGCGTTCGACGAGAGGGCGTCGCTGGCGAAGACCGGCAGTGCGATGCGCTTGGGGAGCAGCGTCTCGCTCAGCTTGGCGCTCGACTGCGGACGGCCGACGAGAGCGCGCTTGAACAGGGAGGTCACGGAGGCCACGGGCGCCGAGCCTACGCCTTGTCGATGCGCACACCGAGTACCGCTACCGTGGGGCTGTGCATGTGGTGATCATGGGCTGTGGCCGAGTCGGCTCGATGCTGGCCATCGAGCTCGACGGGACCGGTCACGAAGTCGTCGTCGTCGACCAGGACCCTGACTCGTTCCGGCGCCTGGGCGCTAACTTTGGCGGCTCGACCGTCACCGGCGTCGGGTTCGACAGGGACACCCTCCTCGAGGCCGGGGTCGAGCGCACCGACGCTTTCGTCGCCGTCAGCAGCGGCGACAACTCCAACATCGTGTCGGCGCGTGTCGCCCGGGAGAACTTCGGCGTCGGCACCGTGGTGGCCCGCATCTACGACCCCAGGCGGGCAGAGATCTACCAGCGTCTGGGCATCCCAACGGTCGCAACCGTGCGCTGGACCGTCGACCGCGTCCTTCGCCGACTGTTGCCTGGCGGCGTGCACGAGGACTACCGCGACCCGAGCGGTGCCATCATCTTGGCCGAGCTGCCCGTTGCGCCGTCCTGGATCGGCCAGACCTACGCCAGGATCGAGCAGGAGTGCGGCATCAAGATCGCCTACATCACCCGGGTGGGCGAGGGCCAGCTGACCACGGTCAGCACCGTGTTCCAGGAGGGCGATCTCGTGCACGCTCTGCTCGGCAGCGCAGACGCCGATCGCGCTGCGACGGCGGTCGCCAAACCCCCGGAAGGACTCTAGAGGGATGCGGGTCGCCATCGCTGGAGCCGGCAAGGTCGGCCGGTCGATCGCCGGAGAGCTCCTCGGGCACGGACACGAGGTACTGCTGATCGACCCCGAGGTCACCACCTACCGCACCGACCTCGCTGCTGCGACCTGGCTGCAGGGTGACGCCTGCGAGATCTCCTCGCTCGACGAGGCGAACCTTCACACGTGTCAGGTGGCGATCGCAGCGACTGGCGACGACAAGGTCAACTTGGTGATCTCGCTGCTGGCCAAGACCGAGTACGGCGTCCCCCGCGTCGTGGCTCGGGTGAACCACCCGAAGAACGAGTGGCTCTTCACTGAGGGATGGGGCGTCGACGTCGCAGTGTCGACGCCCCGGATGCTCTCGGCCCTGGTCGAAGAGGCCGTCAGCGTCGGCGATGTCGTCCGGCTCATGGAGTTTGAGCAGGGGGATGCCAACCTCGTCGAGCTCACCCTCCCCGAGGACTCCCCCGTCGTCGGCTCACGTGTGGGTGACATCACACTGCCGCCAGACACGACTCTGGTGACCATCGTCCGCGACCGCAGGGTGATCACGCCAAGCCCCGACGACCCACTGGAGGCTGGCGACGAGCTGCTCTTTGTCACCTCCGATGAATCAGAGGACGCGGTTCAGCAGACCTTCAGTCCGCACCCTCACTCTTAGGCTCTCCGACGGCCTCGTCGTGAGCCTCGTCGTGGTCAGGGGCGGGTGATGGCGGCCGCGGAGGCGGCGCCTTGGTCAGCACCAGGTAGCTCGCCCAGGCCACCAGCGCGAAGATCGGCCAACCCATCGCCAGCTTGACCCAGCCCAGCGCGACGGTCATCCCCAAGAGGTAGAGCGGCAACTGGACGGCGAAACGCAGGGCGAACATGCCGAACCAGAGCCAGGTCACCTGTGTGTACGCCCGGCGCCGCTCCGGGTGGTCGCGCCAGGTGAAGCCTTCGCCCAGCAACGGTCCCAGGATCACGCCGATGAGCGGCCACCCGACCAGGATGGAGACCAGGTAGAGGACGGCGTAGCCGCCCTGCCAGATGAGGCCGGGCAGGTAGAAGTTAGCGGCGTTTCCAGTACGCGAGGCGATGAAGGCCGAGAGCGCAACGCCGAACATCCCCCCCAGTGCGTACTTCAGCGATCCCCGTCGGACGATGCGGTAGACCGTCATCGCCCCGGCTGTAGCAAGCGCTGCCCATAGTGCCGGCTCGAGCACCTGACCGTTGACGGTGTAGATGACAATGAAGATGGCGCTGGGGAGTCCGCTCTCAGCGACGCCCAGCTTGCCCCCGAGCGCATCCTTTAGGTCGACACCGGTAGCGAGCTCTTGGTCACGGTCTTGATCGGTCACGCGGCGGCCGGCAGCAGCTCGTAGGTGGGGTTGTACATCACCAGGGTGGAGCCCCGCCGGGTCACGCGCCCTGAGGCGATCAGGCCACGGCCCGGGCTGATTCCCCGAATGACCCGTCGACCAAGAAAGACCAACGTCAGCGCGTCGCTGCCGTCGTACAGGTCCACTTCCAGCGCCGGCACCTGGGAGCGGCAACGCAGTGTGAGAGAGCGGACCGTCCCGCCCACCCG
>JANLWJ010000210.1:0-1932 GCA_031364455.1 Actinomycetes bacterium
CCGCGCGCTTGCCGACCTCCCGGCTCCGACCGGGCCTGACGTGATCGACCGAGTCATTGCCAAGCTCGAGCGCGCCGCAGGCGATGCGGCCGATGCCCATCGTCATGTGACGGTCTCGATCGAGGGTGCCGGCGAGTCGCAGGACGCCGTCGCCACTGCCCTTCGCGAAGGACGCCGGCTCGCGCTGGAGTACTACGTTCCGGCACGCGACGAGGTCACCACACGAGACGTCGACCCACTCCGACTGCTCGTGGTCGACGGGCAGAGCTACCTCGAGGCATGGTGCCTGCTCGCCGGTGACCTGCGGATCTTCCGGCTCGACCGGATCCAGTCCGCACAGGTCCTCCAAACGCCGGCGTCCGCGCGTCCGGTGCCGCCGGCGCGTGAGGAGGTATTCGACAGCGAGGCCGCCACTTGGCGTGTCCGGTTGGCCCTCACGCAGCGAGCCGAGTGGTTGCTCGACGCCTATCCGAGCACGGTGGTCGCGACTGAGCCCGAACTCATCGTCGAACTGTCTGTCGCTGACCTTGGTTGGGCGCAGCAGCTGGTGATGCGTCTGGGTGGGACTGTCCGGCCGCTGTCGCCGCCGGAGTTGGTCAACGCCGTGCGTAGCGGCGCCCAGGATGCGCTGGCTGCCTACGAAGGCGGTTAGCCCGTTCAGGTGATGCCAGTTGACCCCAACGGTCAAGGTTCACGCGCCAGATGCCGAAGCCCCTCACACAAGAGGGGAGGTACGAGACATGACGACGATCAAGGCCTCGTGCCCGGTGTGTGGGGATGTCGAGCTGACGCCCGAGCAGATGCGCCTGGTGGTGTGCAACCGCCAGGAGTGGTCCTACTACGCATTCCAGTGCACCACCTGCGCTGATGAGGTGCGCAAGCCAGCCGACGCCGAAATCGTCGCACTCCTGAAGTCCGGCGGTGTCGCACTGACGCCCTGGCACATCCCGGCAGAGGCCCTCGAGGAGCACACCGGCCCGGTGATCAGCTACGACGAGATACTCGACTTCGCCCTGTGGCTGGAGAGCCACGACCTGGTGCCCGCCTCGTTCACGACCACTCGATAGGGCCCAACAGCGGGCCCCGTGTCAAGGAACAGGCCCCGTTTTGCCCGCCCGTCCATCGGTTCTGCAGTTGACGGCGTACCATCGAGGTAGATCTGACCGTCTTGCCCCATCCGGACAGTAGAGGGACGCCTTATGCCGAGTCTCAAGCCCATCGAGATCATCTTGATCCTGGCTGTCATCCTGCTGCTCTTCGGCGCCAAGCGCCTGCCTGATGCCGCCCGTGGCTTGGGGCGCTCGCTTCGGATCTTCAAGTCTGAGGTCAAAGCGGCTCAAGACGATGACGGCAACAGCCCACCGCAACAAATCAAGGCAGCTCCCGGCGAAGTGGGTAGTACGCCGCAGGATTCGGCCGCACCGGCAGAACAGCCCAGGACCCCTGACAGCGGCGCCGGCGACCGCTGACGGCAGCTCAACTAACGACGCAGGAGACCTCGGTGGCGCGCGCCCGGACGCTCCCCGGCGCCGATGGGGCGGCCATGCCGCTCATGGAGCATCTCCGCGAGCTGCGGTCACGGATCTTCAAGGCGCTCATTGCCGTCGTTCTGGGTGGCATCGTCGGCTGGATCTTCTACGAGCCGATATTCACCTTCATCATCACACCCATCGAGTCGGTGGCAGAGAAACTGCGTGCCGATGGGTTCGACATCCGGATCACGCTGGCCAGCGTGACGTCGCCCTTCACCCTGCAGCTAAAGATCGCTGCAATGACCGGGATCGTTCTGGCCTCGCCCGTCTGGATCTACCAACTGTGGGCATTCGTTACCCCCGGGCTGCACAAGCAGGAGCGGCGGTACGGGTACGCCTTCATGTTCACCGCTGTTCCGTTGTTTCTGGCGGGAGTGGCGGTCGCGCTCTGGGTACTGCC
>JANLWJ010000245.1:0-8401 GCA_031364455.1 Actinomycetes bacterium
CTGGTGCGGTCGATCAACACCTCGATCGTGGCGCTGCTCCCGGTCGGCGCGATCCTGTACGTCGGCGCGTTCCAGCTCGGCAACGGCTCGCTCAAGGACCTCGCCCTCGCGCTGTTCGTCGGCATGGCGGTCGGTGCCTACTCCTCGATCTTCATCGCCACCCCGCTGCTCGTGCAGCTCAAGGCCAACGAGAAGGACGTCAACTACGACGAGCGTCGCGCGGCCGCCCGCCGCCGCGAGGCCGCGGCCGACCCCTACTCCCGCGTCAACGCCGCCGACCGCAACGCCACCCCGCCGCCGGACCCGCGCCAGGTGCGGGACGACGGCACCGTGGTGACCCGGCCGGTCAAGGCGCCCC
This sequence comes from Actinomycetes bacterium, assembly GCA_031364455.1. GTDB lineage: Bacteria > Actinomycetota > Actinomycetes > JAHEKZ01 > JAHEKZ01 > JAHEKZ01. Next base: position 359 of record JANLWJ010000245.1, read on the forward strand.
CGCGTCGGGCGGAGGCGGCCAACTTGGGTCGCGTCGTGCCGAAGGCGCACGGTCCGGTCAAGCCGAGTCCGTCCGCCGGACGGGTCCAGCCCACCCGCCAGCCGCGCTCCAAGCGGGGCAAGAAGTGACGCGTGGGCAAGCGGTCGGTGTCGCGGCGCGCGAGGCCATGTCGCGCCTCGTCCTCGACGTCGCGGACTATCCGACGCCCGGCGTGATGTTCAAGGACATCACGCCGCTGCTGGCAGACCACGCAGGGTTCTCGGCCGTGATCGACGCACTCGCCGACGAGGCCCGTGACGAGGCCGGCACCGTCATCGTGGACAAGGTCGTCGGCATGGAGGCGCGGGGTTTCATGCTTGCCGCACCGGTCGCGCTCGCCCTCGGAGTCGGCTTCGTGCCGATCCGCAAGGCCGGCAAGCTGCCCCGCGCGACCCATGCGGTGTCCTACTCGCTGGAGTACGGCGAGGCCACGCTCGAGGTGCACCGGGATGCGATCGCGCCCGGCGAGCGAGTCCTGCTGATCGACGACGTCCTGGCCACCGGGGGCACCGCTGCGGCCACCCGGGAGCTCGTCGAGGCGTGCGGTGGAACGTGTGTCGGAGTCGCCGTACTCCTGGAGCTCAGCTTCCTGCCGGGCCGCGCCACGATCGGCGATCTGCCGCTCAGCGCCATCGCGTCGGTCTGACTCCACCCCGTCACTAGACTGATCCAATGACCGAGGAGATCAGCACCCCTGTGACACAGGAGCGTGCCTCCGAGGTGCCTGTCTCGGCGCGGAGCATGCGCTCGCGCCTGGCGCGCATCGGTGCCAAGGCGCCGACGGGCAACCCCGTGCTCGAGCCGCTGTTCCGCTCGGTGCGCGCCAACCACCCCAAGGCAGACCTGGCGTTGCTGGAGCGTGCCTACCTGGTCGCCGAGAAGATGCACGGCACCCAGATGCGCAAGAGCGGTGACTCCTACATCACCCACCCGCTCGCCGTCACGACGATCCTGGCCGACATCGGGATGACCGAACCGACCCTGGTCGCGGCGTTGCTGCACGACACCGTCGAGGACACGCCCTACACGCTCGAGGAGCTCCGCAAGGAGTTCGGTGACGAGGTCGCCATCCTCGTCGACGGCGTCACCAAGCTCGACAAGGTCAAGTACGGCCAGGCAGCCCAGGCCGAGACCACCCGCAAGATGGTCGTGGCGATGGCCCGAGACATCCGGGTACTCGTGATCAAGCTCTGTGACCGGCTGCACAACATGCGGACACTTCGCTACCTGCCGGAGGCCAAGCAGCAGACCAAGGCGCGCGAGACACTCGAGATCTATGCGCCGTTGGCCCATCGCCTGGGAATGAACGCGATCAAGTGGGAGCTGGAAGACCTTTCCTTCGCCACGCTCTACCCCAAGGTCTACGAAGAGATCGTCAGCCTCGTGGAGCGACGGGCGCCCAGTCGTGACCAGTTCCTGTCAGACGTTATCCACGACGTCGATGAAGCGCTGCACGAGTCGCGCATCGACGGCACCGTTACCGGTCGACCGAAGCACTACTACAGCGTCTACCAGAAGATGATCGTTCGTGGGCGCGACTTCGCCGACATCTACGACCTGGTCGGGCTGCGCGTTCTCGTCGAATCGGTCCGCGACTGCTATGCGGCGCTCGGTGTCATCCATGCGCGCTGGAACCCGGTGCCCGGGCGCTTCAAGGACTACATCGCGATGCCCAAGTTCAACATGTACCAGTCACTGCACACGACGGTGATCGGTCCTGGCGGCAAGCCGGTCGAGCTGCAGATCCGGACGCACGCCATGCACCGGCGAGCGGAGTACGGAGTCGCTGCCCACTGGAAGTACAAGGAGACCGCAGGGGCGTCCACCACCCAGGACGACATGGCGTGGCTGCGTCAGCTGCTCGACTGGCAGCAGGAGACCAGCGACCCCGGAGAGTTTCTCGACTCGCTGCGCTTTGAGATCAGCGGCACCGAGGTCTTCGTCTTCACGCCCAAGGGCGATGTAGTCGCGCTGGTGACAGGCGCTACCCCGGTCGACTTCGCCTACGCCGTCCACACCGAGGTGGGCCACCGCACGGTTGGGGCCAGGGTCAACAGCCGGCTGGTGCCGCTGGACTCGGTGCTGGAGAACGGGGACGTCGTCGAGGTCATCACCTCGAAGGCGCAGGACGCCGGTCCCAGCCAGGACTGGCTGGGCTTCGTGCAGTCACCGCGCGCCAGGAACAAGATCCGGGCCTGGTTCTCCAAGGAGCGCCGCGAAGAGGCCATCGAACACGGGAAGGACGCCATCACCAGGGCGATGCGCAAGCAGGGTCTACCGATGCAGCGGATCCTGAGCGGGCCGGCTCTGTTGGCTGTCACCGCCGACCTGCGGCTGAAAGACATCGACTCCCTGTATGCCGCCGTTGGTGAAGGGCACTTCAGCGCCCAGACGGTGTTGCGCCGCCTCGTCGTCGTTCTGGGCGGTGAAGAGGGGGCCACTGAGGACATCGCCGAGGCGACGGTCGCGACCAAGCCGGCGCGAGTTCGCACGGGGGAGGACCCCGGTGTCGTCGTCAAGGGCGTCGACGACGTGTGGGTCAAGCTCGCCCGCTGTTGCACACCGGTCCCTGGCGACTCGATCGTCGGCTTCGTCACCAGAGCCCGCGGTGTGTCGGTGCACCGAAGCAACTGCGTCAATGTCGCTTCGCTTCCGGAGAACCGGTTCGTCGACGTTGAGTGGTCACCTACCGCTTCGAGCGTCTTCCTGGTCTCGATCCAGGTCGAGGCGCTCGACCGCGCGCGGTTGCTCTCTGACGTCACCAGGGTGCTCTCTGACCAGCACGTGAACATCCTCAGCGCTTCGGTGACCACCACGCGCGACCGGGTGGCGACGTCGCGCTTCACCTTCGAGATGGGTGACACCCGCCATCTGGGTCATGTGCTGTCAGCTGTGCGCGGGATCGAAGGGGTCTTCGACGTCTACCGGCTGACCAACGCCTGAACTCGCTCAGTCACTGAACTCACGCAGGGTGTCCTCCGCCTGAACCAGCCACTCCTTGCGCGCTGCGATGGCTTCCTCCGCCTTTTCGACGTCGCCGAGCTTTCCGGCCGTGGCAGCGGCCTCGCGGGCCTTCTCGAGCTTGGCGATCGACGCGGTGAGCTGTTCCACGGTTGCGGCTGCCCTGGCGCGAGCCTCGGGGTTGGACCGCTTCCACTTGGTCTCCTCGGCCGCGCGAACAGCCTGCTCGACCTGCTGCAACCGTCGCTCGATGGCGGGCTTGTCGGCCCGCGGCACATGGTCGATCTGGGCCCACCGGTCTTGGATGCTGCGCAGCGAGGTACGGGCCGCGTTCAGGTCACCGATGGGCAACAGCTTCTCGGCCTCGTCGGCGAGCGCCTGCTTCTTGGCGAGGTTCTGCTGCTGCTCGGCGTCGCGAACGTCGAACACGGCCGACCGAGCGTTGAAGAAGGTGTCCTGGGCCGCTTTGAAGCGCGCCCAGAGCTCTTGCTCGGCCTCCCTGGTGGCTGGCCCGGCACTCTTCCAGCGCTGCATCAGCGAGCGGAACGCAGCCGAGGCAGGTCCCCAGTCCTTGCTGGTCGACAGCGACTCAGCTTCCTTGACGATCTTCTCCTTCACCGCAACGGCTTCGGTGCGCTCTGCATCGCGGGTGGCGAACCAGGCCCGGCGTCGCCTCTCAAAGGTGCTTCTGGCGTGGCTCAGCCGCTTCCAGAGCTCTTGCTCGTAGGAGCGCTCGGCGTGGGGCGCAGTTCGCCACTCCTCGACCAGGGCCCGGAACCGATCACCTGACGCCTTCCACTGGGTGCTCTCAGCGAGTTTCTCGGCCTCGGTCACCAGGGCTTCGCGTCGGGTGCGCGCCTGCTCGCGGGCAGCGGCCCGCTCGGCCTTGCGTGCGCCGCGCTGGGCGTCGACGGCGGCTACGAGGCCGTCGAGTCGAGAGCGAAGAACCGCGAGGTCTCCGACGCAGTGGGGGCGGTCGACCTGGTCGCGCAGCTTTCCGATCAGCGCCATCGACTCGTCTAGCGCCAGGGCGGCGTCACCGAGTCGGTGCTCCAGCAGGTCGATCTCGACTCCGAGTGAGGCGTACTTGCGCTCGTAGAAGCGGATTCCGTCGGCCGGGTCGCCGGCCAGCCACTCACCAACCTTCACCTCGTCCTCAGGCCCGCCGGGAGTGCGAACGTAGACAGCCCCCGCGTCGTCGACGCGACCCCATGGCTGCGTTGAGGTAGTGCTGGGCACCGCTGCGACGCCAGGAGGAGGCCCAGGCCTCGGGATGGGTCGCGGATGCTCGGTCATGACTTCTCCTGCTGCACCCGAGCCGCCGTGATGGTGATCGGCTCTGCCGGTGGGCCGTCGGTCGGCTGCGGCGAATCAGGGGAGACGCCGCCGGCTGCGACCTTGTCGACAACGTCCAGACCCTTGGTCATCTGGCCAACGATTGTGTAGTCGGGCGGCAGCGGACTGTCTTTATAGACCAGGAAGAACTGGCTGCCGGCCTCGCCGCCACTTGGTTCGGCCATCGCCACACTGCCACGGGGGTATGTCGCCAGACCGGTCTCGTCGGCCTTGGGCAGGTTCTCATCAGCGGTGGTGTAGCCGGGAGTGCCTCCACCCGTGCCGGTCCGGTCGCCGCACTGCAGCACGTACAGCCCGTCGGTGGTAAGGCGGTGGCAGGTGGTGTCGTCGAAGTAGCCCTGTCCTGCCAGGAACGCCAGTGAGTTGGCGTTGTTGGGCGCCTTCTCGGTGTCCAGCGCGATCGTGATCGGGCCCTGGTCGGTGTCGAGCACCAGCTCAGCCGGGGCACCCTTCGGGATGGTGTCGCCGGCTTGTTCGTAGGTGAAGTCCTCGGTCGTGGCGGTAGCGGGAGCGTCATCGTCGGACGTCGACCACCACAGGAACCAGCCGCCAGCGATGACAAGTGCGACGCCGGCCAGTGCTGCTCCAACCAGACGGCGCTGGTGGCGCTTCTCGGCTCTGGCGTGCTGCCGATCGACATACGCCTCGTGTCGCGCGCGAGCCTTGGCCTTGCGCTGCTGCTGGGTAGCCACCGACAAACCTCTCTCGGCCCGCTCGCTAGAGCCTCTCGAACTGCCGGCCAGGCGGGTGCTGACCGTGCGACGCACCAGTGTAGGTAAGGAGCGCGGCCGATGGTGGCGGGGTGACCGATAGGCTTGACCGGTTGCCATCGGCCGCTGTGTCCATCAGTGCTCCAGCGCTCCCTGAGGAGGAAGTTCCGTGCTCGTCGCCGGATTTCCCTCTGCTGTCTTCGGAACCAACGTGTACGTGGTTGCGCCAGGGGCTGGCGAGGAGTGCATCGTCGTCGACCCCGGCATGGAGGTCGTGCCTGGGCTCGACGAGCTGCTGCGTGAGCACCGGCTCAAGCCGGTGGCCGTGCTGCTGACCCACGGGCACCTCGACCACACATTCTCGGTCGTCCCGGTGGCCGGTTCACGTGGGATACCGGCGTACATCCATCCGGCCGACCGTGAGCTGCTGGTCGACCCGATGAAGGGCATGGGGCGCGAGTCGGCGCAGATGTTCGGTGGCCGGCTGCAGTGGCAGGAGCCTAGCGACGTAGCCCTGCTGGAAGATGGTGCCCTAATGGCCATCGCCGGGCTGGAGGTGGCCGTCGACCACGCTCCTGGCCATACGCCTGGCTCGGTCATGTTCCGGTTGCCCGGCGCCCCGGAGGCGGTGAGTGGTCTGGCGGACGTACCGACGCAGACCGTGCTCTCCGGTGACGTCCTCTTTGCCGGTTCGATCGGTCGCACCGACCTGCCGGGCGGCTCGCACGACCAGATGCTCAGATCGCTTCGCGACAAGGTGCTCCCGCTCGACGACGACGTTCTCGTGCTTCCCGGCCACGGTGGCGCAACGACCGTTGGCCGTGAGCGCGCCGCCAACCCGTACCTCGCTTCGCTCCCCGACCCCCACTCCGACCCCGACCGCTCCGGCGAGGCGCTCAGCGCTCCTACGAGAGGGCTGTAGCTCGATGGCGAAGATCTCCCCGATGTCGGGGTTTCCGGAGTTCCTGCCGGGCCAGCGCATTGTTGAACAGCACGTCATCGACACCGTCCGTCAGATCTTCGAGCTGCACGGCTTCTCCTCGCTGGAGACCCGTGCCGTAGAGCCACTCGAGCAATTGCTGCGCAAGGGTGAGATCGACAAAGAGGTGTACGTTCTGCGCCGGTTGCACTCCGCCGATGATGAAGCGCCGAGTCAGAGCGACCAGCTCGGCCTCCACTTCGACCTCACGGTGCCGTTCGCCCGGTACGTCCTGCAGAACGCCGGTCATCTCGACTTCCCGTTCCGTCGCTACCAGATCCAGAAGGTGTGGCGGGGTGAGCGCCCGCAGGAGGGCCGCTACCGAGAGTTCACCCAGGCCGACATCGACATCATCGGACGCGACACGCTCGCATTCCACCACGAGGTCGAGGTTGCCCTCGTCATGGCTGAGGTCTTCGCTGCCTTGCCGATCCCCCCAGCCGTGATCAAGGTCAACAACCGCAAGCTCGCCGAGGGTTTCCTCCGCGGGGCCGGGGCAACCGACCCCGATGCCGCACTTCGCGCGCTCGACAAGCTGGACAAGATCGGTCGCGAGTCAGTGTCAGGGTTGCTGGTGGAAGAGGCCGGGCTCGATGCCACCGGGGCCGAGCAATGCCTACGGCTGGCCGAGATCACCGGAACCGATCACACCGTTGCTGACCGGGTCCGCGCCCTGGGCATCGAGCACCCGCTCCTGACTGAAGGGCTCGATGAGCTGGTGGCGGTCGTTGCGGCTGCCGACGCCAGTCGGCCTGGTGCAGTTGTCGCCGACCTGAAGATCGCCCGTGGGCTCGACTACTACACCGGAACGGTTTTTGAGACCGAGCTGGTCGGGTACGAGTCGCTGGGGTCGATTTGTTCTGGCGGCCGCTATGACGCGCTTGCCAGCGACGGCCGAGTCACTTTCCCAGGCGTCGGGATCTCCCTCGGAGTCTCACGGCTGCTCGTCCCGTTGCTCGCAGCCGGCGTGATCGAGGCCTCCCGCTCGGTGCCAACGTGCGTCCTGGTCGCGGTCAGCGACGAGAGTGATCGGGTGGCGTCCGAGGCCGTCGCCGACCTGCTCCGCTCGCGCGGCATCAGCACCGAGGTTGCGCCGTCAGCTGCCAAGTTCGGCAAACAGATCAGGCACGCCGACCGGCGCGGGATCCCGTATGTGTGGTTCGCGGCGGCCGACGGGACCGAGCACTCGGTCAAGGACATCCGCACCGGCGACCAGAAGTCGGCCGACCCGCATGCGTGGAACCCACCTCCTGCCGATCTTCACCCGACCGTCACCATGGAGTCGGCCGCGCCGATCCGCTCAGCCACCGAGACAGCCACCGAGACAGCCAGTGAGCACCCCGAGGAGTCATCGCAGTGATCCGAACTCGTGAAGCCGGCACGCTCCGCGCCGGGGATGCGCGCGTCGAGGTAGTGCTTGCCGGCTGGGTGGCTCGCCGCCGCGATCACGGTGGCGTCGCGTTCATCGACCTGCGGGACGCCTCCGGGGTCGTGCAGGTGGTCATCCGGGACGCCGCGATCGCCGACGAGCTGCGGTCGGAGTACTGCATCAAGGTGGTCGGCGAGGTCGCCCGTCGGCCCGAGGGGAATGAGAACCCCGAGCTGCCGACCGGCGAGGTCGAGGTGCTCACCACCGAAATCGAGATCCTGAGCACCAGCGACCCGCTGCCCTTCCCGATCGACGAGCACCTCTCCGTCGGTGAGGACGCCAGGCTGCGCCACCGCTACCTCGACCTGCGCCGCGAGGGTCCGGGGCGCGCGCTGCGACTTCGGGCCACCGCAACCAAGGTGATCCGATCGGTGATGGACGAGCAGCGGTTCTTGGAGATCGAGACGCCGTATCTCACCAGGTCGACGCCGGAGGGCGCACGAGACTTCCTGGTGCCGGTGAGGCTGCAGCCGGGCCACTGGTACGCGTTGCCGCAGTCTCCGCAGCTCTTCAAGCAGCTGCTGATGGTCGCCGGCATGGAGCGCTACTACCAGGTTGTCCGGTGTTTC
>JANLWJ010000262.1:0-1907 GCA_031364455.1 Actinomycetes bacterium
GGTCGTCCCCGGTGGCCACGGCGAGACCGGTGTGACCGTGATAGGCCTTCTCGATCGACACGATCTTGCGCCGCTGGGTGGCGTGTCGGGCTGTCTTCAGTGCGATGTCGATGGCCTCGCCTCCGCCACTGCCGTAGACCACCTTGGCCAGACCCTCCGGAGCCGAAGTCACCAACGCCTCGGCGAGTGCAGTACGGGCGAGTGATGGGAAGTGGTGGTTGCCGATGTCGAAGTGCTGCATCGCCACGGTCACGGCATGCACGAGTTCACTGTTGCGGTGCCCGAGGCTGTAGGTCCCGCCGTTGAGGTGCACGTCGATGAGCCGCTTGCCTGACATGTCGTAGATGAAGTACTCCTCGCGCCGGTCGATGACCAGCGGTACTCCGGCGTCTATCCAGAACTGGGTCTTACCTGGGTTCCAGTACTCCTTCGACTTCGCGAGGACATCGTCCTTGGAGTCGAAACTGAAGAACCCGTAGTCGAACGCCATGACCACCGTTCCTTTGCCCAGCCCTTACGAGACCACTCTGCGTACTGTCCATACCAAAGACTTTATTGGTATGGACCAATAACTAGCATTGCAGACCAAATTGGTCAAGAGGTCTGTTCGGGCCATCTGCCAACCTGGACAAAGTGACAGCAAAATCGGCAAGAACGCTGGACACCCGCTCCGACCGGTGTCACCATCGGTGCGACCTGTGGCCCAGATCACAGGTGTGCGGCCGAATGGAGTCGGTGATCGGACGTTTCGGTCCGGTCGTCGGGCCGCCTTTGGCACGAACTCGACTGTTCCGGCGAGCGGCCGCAACGCGGAGGGTGAATCTGTGACAACACCGAAAAATCTGACGGACGAGCAGTTCGAAAATGCCCCGGTCCCGCGCTCTGAGAGTTCGAACAAGCTCAAGGTAGGCGCCATCGGCCTGTTCGGCGTCCTGTTCATGGCGACGGCAAACGCTGCGCCGATCACTGCGATGACCGGCAATGTGCCCATCTCGGTGGCCTACGGCAACGGAATCGGAACCCCCGCCGGCTTCTTGGTCGCGACCGTCGTGCTGACCCTGTTCACCGTCGGCTTCGTCTCGATGGCCCGCTACATCACCACCGCCGGTGCCTTCTACGGGTTCATCTCGCAAGGCCTGGGACAGATCTGGGGAATGGCCACGGGCGCGCTCGCCACGATGGCGTACGTCGTCTTCGAAGGTTCCCTCATCGGGATCTTCTCCTACTTCTTCAACAACGTGCTCAACTCCTGGTTCGGCTGGGACATCAACTGGCTGATTCTTGCGATTATCGGCATCGTCGCCATCGCCCTCTTCGGCTACTACGACATCAACATCGCCGCCGCCGTCCTCGGCTTCTTCCTGGTGTGTGAAGTACTGCTACTAGGGGCAATCGCCTTCACCATCTTGTTCCAAGGCGGTGGCCCAGACGGCATCATCACCGAGGCGGTGAACCCTGCGGAAGCGTTCCAGTCCCTACCGGCCGGTGACTACGGCGGCACCGCTATCGCGGCCGGGTCTGCAGCTATCGGGCTCTTCTTCGCCTTCTGGTCCTGGGTCGGTTACGAGACCACTGCGGTCTACGGCGAGGAGTCCCGGGATCCCAAGCACATCGTCCCCCGCGCCACACTCATCGCGGTGGTCGGTCTCGGCCTGTTCTACACATTTGTTTCGTGGATGGTCATCTCCGGCAACGGGGCCGAACAGTCCGTCAACCTAGCCGCCACCGACAGCATCGGCATGTTCACCGGACAGGCAGAAGCCGCACTGGGCAACTGGTCGGTATACGTGTATCAGTTCCTGATCGTGATGGGATCGTTTGCCTGCGCTCTGGCATTCCACAACGCCGCCTCGCGCTATATCTACGCGATCGGCCGAGAGATTCCGCTCACCAAGAACACACTGGGT
>JANLWJ010000265.1:0-2733 GCA_031364455.1 Actinomycetes bacterium
AGCAGCGTCGACTTGCCGGCTCCGTTGCGACCCATGACAGCCACGATCTCGCCGGCGTGCAGCTGTAGGTCGACCTCGCCTAGCGCCATGTGCGCCCCGTACTGGACGCGAACCCGCTTCAGTTGCGCAGTCGTCACCTGCACGTCGGCCGGTGAGTCGATGTTCTCTTCGGGCAAGGCAGGCAGCGCGCTGAGCGTCGCCCGCAAAGGCCCGGCGAACCGTCGGGCGTCGCGAACGGTCAGCGGCAGCGGCTCCCACCTCGCCCATCGACCGAGCTCGACGACCGGCGGTGCCACCGGCGCATCGGCCATCACCTGAACGGGCAGGCCGTCAGTGATGTGTCCGTCGCCGTGCACGTGCACGATGCGGTCGGCGAACTGCACCACGCGCTCGAGCCGGTGCTCAGCCATCAAGACGGTGAGACCGAGGTCGTGGACGAGGCGCTGCAGGGCGGCCAGCACCTCTTCGGCCGCTGCTGGGTCGAGCGCGGACGTCGGCTCGTCGAGCACCAGGACGCGAGGGTGCTGCGCCAGGACCGAGGCGATGGCGGCTCGTTGCTGCTGCCCGCCAGACAGCGTTCGCAATGGACGCTGGCGCACGTCGTTGAGGCCGAGCAGGTCCAGCGACTCTTCGACCCGACGCCGCATGACCTCGGGGGGAAGGCCCAACGACTCCATTCCGTACGCGATCTCGTCCTCGACGATCTCGGTGACGAAGCCGTTGCGCGGGTCCTGAAGGACAACCCCCACCACGTCGGCGAGTTCGCGAGGTGGATGGGTACGGGTGTCACGACCGTCGACGGTGACGCGGCCGTCCAAGGTTCCGCCGGTGAAGGTCGGCGCCAGACCGTTGACGGCTCGCAGCAGCGACGACTTTCCCGATCCGGTGCGACCGACGACCAGCGCGAGCTCCCCCTCCGGGATGTGCAGCCAGACGTCGCAGAGAACAGGTGCGGGTGCGTCCGGGTAGGTGAGCGTCACAGCTTCGAAGCGGATCACGCGGCCACCACCTTGGTGTGCTCGGTGTGCTGATCGATGGGTGCCGGTGGCTTGACCGGATCTGTGTTGACAGTGCCGGCCGTCGACGGAACCGGGGGAGCCGCCCAAGCTGGCGCTACCGCGATCAGGGTGGCCAGCAGCGGCACCAGTGGCAGCGCTGGCCACCCGAGAGGGTTGGTGACCGGAAGCATCGCCGCCGGCATCGCTACGGCCGCGGCCGTGAAGACCGCGACGGTGACTACGCCTGAAGCCACGGTCACGGTCTCTGGCCAACGCCAGGGGTCGGGGCGGTAGACGGTGCGGACGGCGCGCCGGTTGGCGCGGTACAGACCGAACAGGGCGAGGGCGGCGCCGAGAGCGAGCAACGCGGCCGCAGCAAGCGGTGAGGTGCTGGCGTCCAGCAGGGCGTACCCGCCGATGAGCAGCACCATGAGTCCGGAGAGGGTAAGAGCCGCTGTGACGCGTCGCTCACCGACCGGTAACGGCCGAAGCCGTCCGAACCCGCGTGAGTCCATCGCGGCAGCCAGGGTCAAGGAGCGTTCGAGGGCACCGGCAAGGACCGCGGTGGCAGTGCGGGCCACCGCGGTGATGCCGCGCGACGGCTGACCACGGAGTCGGCGTGCCTCGCGGATCAGCTGCAGGTGGGTGAGTGCCGACGGGATGAGAGTGAGCGCAACGACGACTGCGACCCCCACCTCGTAGAGGGCCCCCGGGACGCTCTTGAGCAACCGAGTGGGATTGGCCAGTGCGTTCGCCGCACCGACACAGGCCAAGATCGCCACGAGCTGGAGCCCGGAGTAGAGCGCTGTCACTATCGCCTCGAGGGTGACGGCACCACCGAGGCGGACGCCGGCCATCCACTCCGGCAAGGTGACCTCCGGAAGCGTGAAGATCGTCGTGCCAGGGATGGGGGCGCCGAACAGCGCCTCGAAGACGAGCCGAACGCCGAGCACGACGGTTCCCAGTATCAGGAAGGCTCGGAAGCTTGCGGCCCATGGCGCCTCACTACGCCTGGCTGCGACGACGATCGCAGCAACACCGATGATGGCGCCGAGCAGCAGGGGGTTCAGCGTGCGGGACGCCGCCGCCGCAAGCGCGAGCGCCCAGAGCCACCACGCCACCGGGTGAAGCGCTCTGGCGGGGCGCTGGGTGGTCACGTCCGTCTCCTGCGTAGCAGGTACGCAGTAGCAAGGAGCGCAGCAACGACGCCAACCCCGACGGCCATACCGACGGGAGACCCAGAAGCGTCAGCGCTCACAGGTGCGCCCGCCTGGCTTGCGGCAAGGGCCGTCTGCTCGGGGGTCGGGCTACCTGGGTTTGTGTTGCTGTCCTGCTTTGGCTGATCGTCCTTGCGCTTGGACGTGGAGCCGTCGCCTGCTGCAGATCCGGAGGTGTTGGTCCCAGCCGGCTCATTGGTGTCGCCGCCCCCACCAGAGGAACCGCCCCCGGTGTCGGTTGAGCCGGGTGTGGATCCCGACCCGCCCCCTCCGTTGCCTGACGGATCGTCAGAGGGGGACGAGGTGGGGTCGGCTACGACGGCGCCGCACTCGGTCGCCGGGTAGCCATTCAAACCGCAGATCAGCCCCGAGTCGGTCCGCAGCTGAACGGACGCGAGATCGAGCACCTCATAGCCGTTGGCGTCGGCGGGTGCGACAACACATGTGCTGATGATGCCCGCGGGCGTCTCCCCGTCGGGGGCGTCGGCTGTCGTTCCGAAGTCGACGACCAGGCCGAC
>JANLWJ010000266.1:0-1898 GCA_031364455.1 Actinomycetes bacterium
CCCCAGTGGATAGGTAAGCTTTGCGACTGTCGTACCTGCTCCACCAACGACTGACAGGAGCAGCCTGTAATAGATGGTCTCGTTGTCCAGGGCATCGTTGTAGGACTCGGTGGTGTCTAGGGTCCAGCTTTTACCGGAGACCGCGACCCACACCGAGTTATCGAACGATCTCTGCAGGATCACCGTTCTGCCGGCGCCGATCGCGGTCAGGTTGGTGATGACAATGGTGAACGCTCGACTGGTGCTGACGTTGGTTACCGTGATCGGGTCGGTCGCGTCGTTCAGCGCGGCCATGTTCTTCGTCACCGTCTGTCCCACCGAGGTATGGGAGAACAAAGCACCCACATGGGAGGAGCGGAAATACGGGACCGAAGCCGTCAGCGTTCCGTTTCCGGATAGCACGCTGGGCGTCATTGTCGTGGGACTTGTGTTCTCAATGAGGAACGGGCCGTTTTCAGGTCTGTAACGAGCAACCGACCAGCTGCGCGCGTTCGGGTGCGTTCCGCGGCGCTCGATACGTCGTTGCTGGACCCCGTCGCAGAACACGAAGAGCACGTCCCCGGACTGCTGGTCCGTCCCGGTCCTCACGCTACTCAGATTGGACGCTGTCCAAGGGGTCGGGAGCTCCACCACGCCCGCAGATTCCACCGTGCAGTTCGACACCCGCACGGTTCTCTCAAGCGCACTCAGGAACTGGACGGTGAACTGGGCTCCGGTGGGAGTGAAGGCTATCGAATGGTCCCCGGTCTCGAGGGTCGTCTGGTTCACATAACTGTCATCGGCCGCCGCGGTCCCTACCTTCAACTGCAGCGGGCCGTTCTCGATCTTGATTCTCAGCGCGTGCTCGACGTTCTGGTCTGCAGCTGCAACCGTGACGTTCTGATAGGCGATCGACCTGGCTGTTCCATTGCCCTGGAGTTGAAGAGTCCCGACTCCTGAGACCGACACGTAGGCCGGCGCCGTCGCTCCGGCGTCCTTTCCGTCTGTCCACCCAGTGATGTTCCCTGCGAACGTCCCGTTCGTGATCGCACTCGACACAGAGACTCGCGTGAGCAGGACATCATCGATTGCGACCCGCATCACCAGGTCGGTGAGCTCGATCAGTGCCGTGTCACCAATGGAATAGACGAACGGGAAATACTTCGCCGCGAGATCGTCGTTGGTGTGCCAGAGAAAACTTGTGCCGGGCCGGATCATCATCGACCCAAGGACCCGGGGCTTCCAGTTCTTCATGATCTGCGCCGACAAGGCAATGCGCTTCACGTCCTGACGAGCGAGTCCCAATCGAGACACGAGCCCGCGGTTGAAAGCGATGAACGCGAGGCTTTTCTTGGCCATGACTACCCGATGAGGGAGCCCGAGTTGCCTCCATCACCCAAGGGGCCCCCGAACCTTCCAGACCCCTGTCTTGCGCGCGTCCACGAGCCCTGCGCGAGAGGCTTGGGAGGATCCGCCTGTGCGTCCTGGTTCTTCGCTGTCAGCAGAGCACGGTCGAGAACCCCGCGGCGGGGCATCGTGATCCGGTTGATCAGGGCCTCGTCGTTGGTCAGCTTTCCCACGACCTTGGATGCGAAGTAGGCTTTGACGAACTCCGTGAATCCCTGTGGCCAGATGGCGAGGTTCGTACCGTACTCATCGGAGTCCGAGATGTACGTCACGTAGATGTCGTCCAAGTCGCAGAAGATGTACCCGACCTCATCCTTGTAGGCCATGAGCGGGTTCTTCATGTACTCGTCCGAACAGACTGCTGAAGTCGCCACCCAGTCCGTCGGTTTGGCGAAAGCCCTACGAGGACCCCAGTCCGGTTCGATGCTGGTGTCGTAGGTCAGGTGTGCGGAGCGTCGTGCGAACCGCCACTGGCCCATCTGCAGGCACTGACGTACCCCGTCGTCCTGCCA
>JANLWJ010000268.1:0-5285 GCA_031364455.1 Actinomycetes bacterium
ACTCTCAAGCATCTCAGCCGGCGAGAAGTAGTTAACGAAAAAACACTTGGATTGCCGGCCTGGTTCAAGTTGAATCGCCCCCCGGATTTCGAGGAAGCGAGTTGCCTTAACTTAATCCCTCTTGAGGACGTGGAGCGGCGAGGTTGCCCTTGACGCTGCGACGAGCGGCCAGCTCTCCTTCGACGCCCAGCTGCTGACCCCTCGGGGGGCTGCCTATAGCGATCCGGTAACCGTGGCAGTCGATGTGAGGGGCTTTGGGCAGATCACGTTCGTCGTATTCGGTGCAGCGGTGGCCCTGCTCGTGCTCGCCGCCGCAATCCGGATCGTCCGAAGGATCCGGTCGGCACGACGGGCCACAGCATGACCGACCTGCCATCTGACAACCGATCGACGCTGCGCTCCAGCTCGGTGATGGCTGTGGGAACCATCACGTCTCGGATCACTGGCCTGCTCAAGAACACCGCACTCCTCGCAGCGGTAGGCAGCGGCGTCTTCGCCGACACCTACTCGGTCGCCAACACCCTTCCCACCGTCGTCTACGTCCTGCTCGTCGGTGGGGCGGTCAACGCGGTCTTCATTCCTCAGCTCGTTCGCCACATGTCGTCCGACGGTGACGAGGGCCTGGCCTATGCCCAACGCCTCTTCAGCGCCGTGGTGCTCGCCCTGGCCGTGATAACCGTCGCCGCCGTCGTCGCCGCACCGTGGCTGGTGCAGCTCTACTCCAGCGGGTGGACGCGCAACGACATCGAAGTCGCCACCGCATTCGCCAGGCTGCTGCTCCCGCAGATTTTCTTCTACGGCGTATTCGCCCTCGTCTCCCAGATTCTCAACACCCGCGGCCGCTTCGGCCCACCGATGTTCGCGCCGGTTCTCAACAACGTCGTCATCATTGCCAGTGCGCTGGCCTTCCTGGCTGTGGCCGGCACCGGGACCAGCACCAAGACGGTGACCAGCGGCGAGATCATGCTGCTCGGCATCGGCACCACCCTTGGCGCAGCAGTCCAGACGATCGTGCTCTGGCCCTGGTTGCGCCGGTGCGGCGTCCGACTTCGGCTGCGCACCGACCTACGTGGCCATGGGCTCGGGGCGGCCTGGACGCTTGCTCGCTGGGCGATCCTGCTGGTGCTCGTCAACCAGATAGGCACTTTGGTCGTGCTGCGGTTGGCCACTGGCATCAATGCCACCTCTGACGCCGATGCCGGCGCCGCGGTCTACCAGATGGCATTCACCATTTTCATGCTGCCGCAGTCGGTGATCACCGTCTCGTTGGTGACGGCGCTGCTGCCGCATCTGGCACACCAGGCGGCGTCCGGACACCTTGACGTGATGAGGGAGCGAATAGGCTGGACCCTTCGCACCTCTGGATCGTTGATCGTGCCCGTGGCGGTGGCCTTCATCGTGCTCGGGGTCCCCATCTCGGTGCTCCTCTTCCGTTATGGGTCGGTCAACCTCGAGGCGGCGCGCCTACTGGGACTGACACTCAGCGCCTTTGCGGTCGGGCTTCCCGCTTTCAGCGCCTACTACGTCCTGATGCGCGCCTTCTACGCCCTCGAAGACACCAGAACTCCCACCTTCAACGCGATGATCCTCAATGGAGCCAATGTGCTCCTCGCAGTCGCGGCGGTCCGGTGGGTGCCGGCCGACCTCGCAATCCCGGCACTTGGTCTGGCCTACGCGCTGTCCTACTGGATCGGACTCGCCTCGCTGGCCCGCCAGCTCCGCCACCGGCTGGAGCGGCTCGATGGCTACCTCGTTGTGCGCACCTACGTGCGCGTCACCTTGGCCTCACTGCTGGCTGCTGTCGGCATGGTGCTCGGCGCGCTGGCCGCCGAAACCGCGGTAGGGCCGGCGACCGATCTCACCAGCAGCCTGGCGATCGTCGTCGGCGGGCTGGCTCTTGGCGCCGCCGGCTATCTGCTGGGGGTCCGAATCTTCCGGATCACCGAGATCAGCGACGTGCTGCGCCTGGTAGCCGGCCGTCGCTGAGCCAAACCCCGAATGGACTGCTCAAGACGGGCTAGTCACGTGTCGACACTCCTCCCATGACGACTGCCTGCTCGCGCCTTCGCGCCGACGATTCAGGCAGCATTGTGTTCGGCTGGCTCGGGCGGCTCACCCTGACTCTCACTGTGCTCGGGCTGATCTGCTTCGAGGTCCTGTCGATCGTGGTGACGCGGGTTGGACTCGAAGACGTCGGTCAGACGGCCGGTGACCGAGCACTCACCATCTACGCCGAGAGCAACGACTCCACGAGCGCGTACCTGGCGGCTGACCAGTACGCCTCCAGCCAAGGCGCGTCACTGGTCAAGAAGTCCTTCTCCGTCTCCGAAGACGCAGTCTCCTTCGACCTGAAGAAGACCGCCCCGACGCTGCTCCTCTTTCGCTTGGACTTGACGGCGGACTACGCCGAGGTGACCACCACCATCTACGCCGAGCCGTTCGTCCAGAGCAACTCGACCCCGTGAGACTGCGCTCCGGCGCCAGTCTCAGCGCAACTCTTGCCCTTACCCTGCTCCTCCCGGTTGGTCCGGTTCAAGCAACGCCGAGCTCGGCCCACACCATCGAAGTCCGCAGCTCACCAGACATCGACTCAGTGCGAGCACGCGCCGATGCCCTCCGGGAGCAGCTGGCCGACCTCCGCGACCGAGCGGACTGGACCGACGAGCGGCTGGCATATGCGCGAGACCAGCTCGCTGCTGCCACGTCCTCCGCAGTCACCGCAGACCAGCAGCTAGCCACGCTGCAGGGCGCCAACACTGCCGCCCAGATCGACATCGCCCATCGGGTGCGAGCGATCGAGCAGTCCGGCGGTGCGGCCGCGCTCTACAGTCAGGCTCTGGACGCTGATGCGATCACCGACGTCACGAGCAATGTTGCGGCGCTGAACGGCGTCCTCGCCACCGACCTGATCCGGGCAGCTGACACGCAGACAGCTAGCTTTCAGATGGCCGAAGTTCACGCCAGGCTCGACCAGATATCTGACGAGCGAGCGCTTCTGGCACGTCGAGCCCAAGTCTTGGCGCAGCAATCGCGAGGTCTTGTCCGCGAGCAGCGTGCCCTTGTCGCCACCGCAGACGCGGAGGTGGCCCATCTGGCTGCGGTGATGGAGCGCCGCGCCGAGCGGCGCATGCAGTCTGCGGTTGTCCCGTTGAGTGGCGAGGTGCCACCGGGACCGACTCCTTACGCGAGTCCCGCTGTGGCTGCGGCGCTCAGCAAGCTCGGTGCCCCCTATGTCTGGGGGAGCGAGGGGCCATCGACGTTCGACTGCAGCGGGTTGGTGCAGTGGTCGTACCTGCAGGCCGGGTTCGTGCTCCCTCGCCTGGCCAGCGACCAGTACTTCGCCAGCACGCCAGTTCCCACCGACCAGATGCAGGTGGGCGACTTGCTCGTCTACGCCTACGACACCTCCGATGCCGAGACGATCCACCACATCACGATGTACATCGGAAACGGTCAGATGGTGCATGCGCCGCACACCGGTGACGTCGTGAGGATCGCACCGGTCTACTACGAAGGTCTCTACGGTGTCGGGCGTCCTGGCGTCTGACGTCACACACCAGAGGCAGTACTTTCATGACAATGGAACGTCTCGCTGGCCGCTATGACCTCGACTCCGAGGTGGCACGAGGACGCGGCCGCACTCTCTGGCGCGGCCGTGACATCGTTCTCGACCGCCAGGTTGGGGTGCTCCTCCTCGACGCCGGGCACCCACACAGCGAAGCCGTCCGGCGCGCAGCGCAGCGGGCGTCGGCTGTGGAGCACCCTGGGCTGCTCCGCGTCATCGACACGGCGGAGGACGACGGACGCGTCTTCGTCGTCACTCGGTGGCTAGCCGGCTCCCCCCTCAGCGAGCAGCTCGCAGTTGCGCCGCTTGACGCCGAAGAGGCCAGATATGTCGTCGCGTCCATCGCCGACGCGCTCACCGCAGCAGCGGCCGAGGGCGTGCACCACCTTGTACTCGACCCACGAGACGTCCTGCTGACCGACCACGGTGTCGTCGTCGTCGGCATCGGCGTCCGCGCAGCTCTTGAGGGCGTGCCCGACGACGATGACGCCCAGCAGGTCGACGCCTGGCGGATCGGCGCGCTGCTCTACGCCGCACTCACGGCGAAATGGCCTGGATACTCCTGCGCCGGCTTGCCGGGCGCTCCCGTCGTCGGCGGTCGCGTAGCCCGGCCCCGACAAGTTCGCGCCGGCGTACCCGGCGATCTCGACGAGGTGGCCTGGCGTGCCTTGCACCCAGATGTTCCCGAGCCACTCGACTCGCCGGCAGCCATCGCCGCGGCGCTACACGCAGTCGCCCAACCGGACTCGGCGGCACTCGAACCAGAACGCATGTCGGGCGCGGTGTGGCGGTGGCTAGGCCTTTTGCTCGTCCTGACTCTCTTCTCCGTTGGAGCCGTCCTTGTCGCCTGGCAGTTCTGGCAGAGCTCGGAGCGGCCGGACGAGCCAGCTGGGTCAACGAGTACCTCGTCGCCTCCCACATCACCGGCAACAACCCCACCCTCCGACCGGGCCGGCGAGAGCGGGCCGCTCCCGATCCGGCGCGCCACTGCTTTTGACCCCGCCGGAGACAACACCGAGAACGACGCCGACACCGCGCTGGCGATCGACGGTGATCTCGCGACCGAGTGGACGACCGTCACCTACGCCAGTCGCAACCTCGGCGGACTCAAGCCCGGTGTGGGTCTTGAGCTCTCGGTTGGCAAGGAGCAGTCGGTGATCGGGGTCGAGCTGAGCCTCGTCGGTCGCGGCGCCGACATGCAGGTGTGGGCTGCCCGGCCGACCACCGACCCGCAGGGCCAGCCACCAGCAACACCTGACGCGTCCGACCCACTCGCCGGATATCGCAAGCTTGCGAGCGTCCGCGGTGCAAGTGACCTGGTCAGCTTGCGTTTCTCGCCACCGGTGACTACTGACCGGGTGTTGATCTGGTTCACCGCCCTACCGGCCTCAGACGACGGCTATCGAGGCGGCATAGTCGAAGTGTCAGTCCTTTCCTAGGTCGTGCCAGCCCTCCGCGCGGCCACGGTGCGGCCACGGTGCGGCACGGCACCCACACGTCACCCTGGCGGGTGAATACGCTTCCCCCGTGACTGTGGAAGACCCGCGACCGGACGCCGAGCTGCTAGCGGCGCATGTTGCTGGCGACCCCACGGCGTTTGCGACGCTGGTTCGGCGACATCGCGACCGACTCTGGGCTGTGGCCCTTCGCACCACTGGCGATCCCGAGGAGGCCGCTGACGCGCTCCAGGACGCGCTGCTGAAGGCGCATCGCTCCGCGG
>JANLWJ010000414.1:0-8598 GCA_031364455.1 Actinomycetes bacterium
CGCCCTGCTCGTGCTCGGCACAGGGCTCAGCGGTGCGATCTATGTCGTCTGCCCCGCCATGATCGGCGACTCGATCGCTGCAATGGGCGCGCAAATGCTTGGCCACCAACTCATCGGCAATGCTCTCGACGGCGATGAGAGCCGAGATCGCCATGCACCGCTCACCGGCTGAGCCGAATCCGGCGTTGATCGCCTGGTCGGCGGCGAGGTCGAGGTCGGCGTCCGGCAGCACCAGCATGTGGTTCTTGGCGCCGCCGAGAGCCTGGACCCGCTTGCCGTTCTTGGTGCCGTTCTCGTAGACGTAGCGGGCGATGGGCGTCGAGCCGACGAAGGAGAGCGCCTTGACGTCGGGGTGCGTGAGCAGCCGGTCGACAGCGACCTTGTCACCGTGCACGACGTTGAAGACGCCGGCCGGAAGGCCGGCCTCGGCCCAGAGCTCGGCGATGTAGTTGGCCGCGGACGGGTCCTTCTCGCTGGGCTTGAGGATCACGGCGTTTCCAGCGGCGATGGCGATCGGGAAGAACCACATCGGAACCATGGCGGGGAAGTTGAACGGCGAGATGATGCCAACCACCCCGAGCGGCTGGCGGATCGAGTAGACGTCGACCCGCGTTGAGACGCTCTCGGAGAACCCACCCTTGAGCAGGTGCGGGATCCCGCAGGCGAACTCCACGACTTCCTGGCCGCGGGTGACCTCGCCGAGAGCGTCGGAGAGCACCTTGCCGTGCTCGGCGGTGATCAGCTCGGCGATGTCGCCCTTGCGTGCGTCGAGCAGCTCACGGAACTTGAAAAGCACCTGGCTCCGCTTGGTCAGCGACGCGTTTCGCCACTCAGCGAAGGCGGCGCTGGCAGCAGCGACCGCCTCGTCGACGAGCGCGACGTCAGCGAAGTCGACCTTGCCAGTGACCTGGCCGGTCGCTGGGTCGAAGATGTCACCCTGACGTTCGGCGATGCCGCCGAACGCCTTGCCGTCGATCCAGTGGGTCAGGTGCTTGCTCATGAAGGCAGCCTCTCGCGGGTGCGGGACAGAAGATGGAAGGAGGGCGCTAGCATCGAACGGGCCGTTCAGCGCCTTGCTCCATCCTGACGTGCTCCGACCGACCACACAACCAGCAGAGTGTCGGAAATAGACCCCTACTACTTACAAGCTGTAAGAATCAGGAGTCGAAGCCGAGCCCGAGCCGGTCCAGGCTCCTGAGCCAGAGGTTCCGCTTCCCCTCGTGCTGGTCGGCTCGGCTGATCGACCAGCGGGTGAGCTGGATCCCGGCCGACTTCACCGGCTCCGGTGGGAACGGGATCGGCTTCTTACGCACCATCGCCAGCTCGGTCCGCTCGGTCCGTCGCCCGCCCAGGTGGTCGAGCATCACCTGGGCACCGAACCGGGTCGCCCCCACACCGAGGCCGGTGTAGCCCAGTACGTACGACACCTTGCCGCCGTAGGCCTGGCCCCAGAGCGCACAGAAGCGCGTTGACGTGTCGATGGCACCGCCCCATGTATGGCTGAAACGGAGCCCCTCCAACTGCGGGAATGTGGTGAAGAAGTGGCCGGCCAACGTAACGAACGACTCAGGGCGCTGGGCGAGTTCCTCGCTCAGACCGCTGCCATAGTGGTAGATGGCGTCGTAGCCACCCCAGAGAATCCTGTTGTCGGCGCTGAGTCGGTAGTAGTGGAACTGGTTGCCACCATCACCGATCCCCTGACGACGGTCCCAACCGACGGAGGCGAGCTGCTCAGCACTCAGCGGCTCGGTCATGAGTACGTAGTCCCACACCGGGATCACGTAGGAACGAGCCCTCTTGACCAGGTTGGGGAAGATGTTGGTCGCCAGCGCCACCTTCGGAGCGCTGACCTGGCCGTAGCCGGTGGCCGCCACCATCTGGCCGCCTTCTTCGCCAAGGCTGACGACCTTGGTGCGTTCGAAGATGCGCACCCCAAGGCTCTCGGCGGCAGCAGCCAGCCCCCACGCAAGTCGACCAGGATTGACCAGCGCGGTGCCATCGGGTTCGTGGAGCCCACCGAGGTAGGTGGGCGAGTGGACCTCTGAGCGCATCCGGTCGGCGTCCCAGAGCTCTATCTCGACGCCGTACTCCTTGCCCTGATCGACGTAGTGGCCCAGCTCGTCGACCTGCCACTGCTCGTACGCTGCGGTCAGCTCGCCGTTGCGCTCCCACTGGGCATCGATCCCGTAGCGGGTGATGGCCTGCTCGATGGCCTCGAGGTTCTCGTCCCCGAGCCGCAACAGCGTCGGCAGCTCGTCGGCGAACCGGTCGACTCCGTTGGGCAGCCCGTGGGTGAGGCTGGACGAGACGAACCCACCGTTACGCCCGGTCGCGGCCCAGCCGATCCGCTCGCCCTCCAGGAGGACAACGTCAAGTGAGGGGTCCTCCTCCTTGGCCAACAGCGCTGTCCAGAGGCCGCTGAACCCCCCGCCAACCACAAGCAGGTCGCAGCGCAGCTGCTCGATCAGCTGCGGACGCGGTTCTGGCGCATCGGGGTCATCGAGCCAGAAGGCCTTGGGCTCGGCGTCCCGCAGGGACTCTCGGATACTGGCAGGACTTACTGGGACCTGGGACAGGACTCCTGACACGTTCTCACCTCGGCGTCGAGTATGGACGAGGAGTGCCAACGGCGCATCATCGACCCCGGAGTCCAGCCAGAGACCCGACCACTCACGATCGGCTCTTGCGGACGCCCCTGACGATCTCCGGTACCAGGACGACGATCAACGCGATCCCGAACATGATGGCACCGACGACGTTGGCCTCCGGCGGGATACCGCGGCCGGCCGCCCCCCAGATGTACATCGGGAAGGTGACCGTCTGGCCGCTGGTGAAGTTCGTGATGACGAAGTCGTCGAAGGAGAGCGAGAAAGCCAGCATCGCTGCGGCCACGATGCCGGGAAGCACGAGCGGGAAGGTCACCTTGCGGAAGGTGGTCTTCTCGTCGGCGTAGAGGTCCATCGCCGCTTGCTCTAGTCGCGAGTCGAGGCCGGCGATTCGCGCCTTGACTGTCACAACTACGAAGCTGATACAGAACATGATATGGGCGATAGTGATGGTCATCCAGCCGAGGCTTCCCTCCTGCTGGGCCGCGACGAAGAGCGTGAGCAGCGACGATCCCATGACCACCTCAGGCGTGGCCATCGGCATGAAGATCAGCAGGTTCGTGCCGCCACGACCCCTGAAGTTATGCCGACCGATCGCAAACGCGATCAGTGTTCCCAGCACGGTCGCAACAATGGTGCTGATCGTCGCGACCGCGATGCTGACGATGAGTGAGTCAGTGATCTCGGTGTAGCTCCAGACACTGGTCCAAGCCGCCGTCGAGAACTCGTTCCATACGTAGTTGTACTTGCCAGCCGGACTGTTGAACGAAAAGAGGACGACAACAAAGACCGGGATGAACATGAAGAGCAGGGCACAGGCAGCGAAGAACTGCACGAGGTGTGCCCGAACCCATCGGAGGCCACGCGTGGCAGGCCCTGGCTCTCGGTAGGGCGGCAGCTCGGCAAGCGCCTGTGCGCGTCGCTCGTCAATGGTCATGGTCGACATCAGACGAGCTCCTCAGTTCCGGCGCGGCGAACGTAGACGGCCACCATCGCCACGATGACAAACATGAGCAAGGCAGATAGTGCCGCGGCAAGGGGGTAGTTTCCCGTTGCCTTGAACTGAGCATCAATCGCGTTACCCATCAACGCATCACTTGCCGAACCAAGAAGTGCCGCGTTAACAGGGTCACCGGCGGCCGGGATGAAGGTCAGCAGGGTCCCCGCGACAACTCCGGGAAGCGAAAGCGGGAAGGTGACCTTGCGGAAGGCGGTCCACGCCGAGGAGTAGAGATCGGTGGCCGCCTCGATCAGGCGCACGTCGATCCGCTCCAGGCTGGCATAGAGCGGAAGAGTCATGAACGGGAGGAAGTTGTAGGCCAGACCAATAATGACGGCGAGCGGCGTCGCCAGGACGCGATCCTCCGCGGTGATGCCGTCCGGGAAGATCTGTGCCCAGCTCGGCCACGAGTCAGGGGTGTTCGTCACCGTGTGCAAGAAGTTGAGCAGACCGATGTCGTTCATGAAGGTCACAACGGGACCTGAGTCCACCAAGATCGTCTGCCACGCATTCGTCCGCAGCAGGAAACTGGTAAAGAACGGTGCAATCACCAGCACGAGCAGGAAGTTCCTCCAGCGGCCGGCCTTGAAAGCGATCGTGTAGGCGAGCGGATAGGCGATCACCAAGGTAAGCACCGTGGCGATCAGCGCATAGATCAGCGACTTCTGGAAGATCGGGGTGTCAATCACATACTGGTTCCAGGCATCGCCGTAGTTCGACCACTGAAGATCAACGAAGGCGAAGGTGAAGGAGCCGTCGCCGCTGAACGCCGTGCCCGAAGAGAGCGACATCCGGATGAGCATGATCGTCGGTACGACGAAGAAGACCCCGAGCCAGAGCATTCCAGGCGTGAGCAGCGCATAGGGAGTCCAGCTGCTCTTTCCGACCGGCCGCGCGGTGTCATCGGCCGGTGCCTTGCCGGCGGCACCAGGTGCCGGCGCGGCGCTCATGCGTCCCCCTCGATCTTCTCAGAGCCGGCGTCGGCGTCCTGAGCAGCGTCAAGGGCGAAGGTGTGAGCCGGGTTCCAATGCAGTACGACCTGGTCACCCGCGCTGAGCGGTCCCTCGGTAGACAGGTTCTGCGAGAACACACCGACTTCCTGACCCCAGGGAAGGTCGACCAGGTACTGGGTCGAGACACCGATGTAGCTGGCATCGGTGACCACTCCGGTGACGGCGTTCTCACCGTCGGTCGGCGTGCCGGTACGGCTGATCTGCATCTTCTCCGGCCGGACCCCCACCCAGACCTCGTCCCGCTCGGAGTGCACCCGCGCAGTGGGCATGGCCATGCGCTGGCCCTGGACCTCGAGCAGCGCATCTCCGCCACTCTTGCCGGTGATTTGCCCCTTGATGAGGTTCGACTGACCGAGGAAGTTGGCAACGAACGTGGTGACCGGGTTCTCGTAGAGCTCCATGGGGGCGCCCATCTGCTCGATCCGCCCGGCGTTCATGACCGCGATCGTGTCGGCCATGGTCATGGCCTCTTCCTGGTCGTGGGTGACGTGAACGAAGGTGATGCCGACGTCGGTCTGGATGCGTTTCAGCTCGATCTGCATCTGGCGCCGGAGCTTGAGGTCGAGCGCGCCGAGCGGCTCGTCGAGCAGCAGCACCTCTGGCTTGTTGATGAGTGCGCGAGCCACAGCAACGCGCTGCTGCTGGCCACCGGAAAGCTGCGTTGGCTTGCGCCTGGCGTACGTGGACAGCTCGACCAGTTCGAGCATTGCCTCAACTTCGTTGCGCACGTCCTTCTTCTTCGAGCGTCGGAGCCCGAAGGCGACGTTCTCAAAGATGTCGAGGTGCGGGAAGAGCGCGTAGGACTGGAAGACAGTATTCACCGGCCGCTGGTAGGGCTTGCGGTGCGTGACGTCCTCCGAACCGATCACGATCCGTCCCTCGCTTGGCTCCTCGAGCCCGGCGACCATCCGAAGCGTGGTCGTCTTCCCGCAGCCGGACGGCCCCAGCAGCGCAAAGAACGACCCGGCCGGAATTGTCAGCGTCAGGTCGTCGACGGCTTTGAAACTGGCGAAGCGCTTGGTGACGTCGACGATGTGAAGGTCAGCGCCTCCCCCGGTAGAGGTGGAATCGGCTGCAATGGAGGGGGTCTGTTCGCTCATCGGTCCTGATTCGTGGGCTGGTGTCGGAGGCTGGACTGGTGCTTAAGTTGACCTAACTCTTTTCGGGTGCGCCCCCGCCACGGAGCGCAACGGCTCAGTGTCGCAAGGGCGCACCCGAAAAGAAAGGCCTTCGATCAGACTGCGATCGACTGGAACTCCTGGGCGAACTGCGTCTCTTCTTCGTCGCTGAGGGCCCGGAAGATCGACAACGCGCCGAGCTCCTTGTCCGACGGGAAGATCAGCGGGTTCTCAGCGAGCTTGGGGTCGGTCTTGGCCAGCTCCTCCTGAGCACCTTCAACCGGGCAGATGTAGTTCACCCAGGCAGCGAGCTTGGCGGCCACCACCGGGTCGTAGTAGTAGTCCATCCACACCTCGGCGTTCGCCTTGTGCTGGGCGTTGATCGGGACCAGCATGTTGTCCGACCAGAGCATCCCACCGGCCTCGGGGATGACGAACTTGATGTCGGGGTTGTCGAACTGCAGCTGGATGACATCGCCGGACCAAGCCATGCAGGCGGCAATCGTTCCCTGCGCCAGGAGCTGGGCGTAGTTGTTCCCGGTGAACTGCCGGATCTGCCCGGAGTCCTTGGCCGCACCCAGTGCGGCGAGCGCAGAAGCCCACTCGTCCTCGGTGAAGTCGGCCGGGTCGGCGCCCTGGTCGAGCAGGATCAGACCCATCGTGTCCCGCATCTCCTTCAGCACGGTGATCGCGCCGTTGAGGTCGGGGTTGGTGAGGAGGTCAGTGATCGAGCCGACCTCACCTGTCACGCTGGCGTCATAGGCGATACCGGTCACTCCGGACTGCCATGGCATGGAGTAGTCGCGGTTCGGGTCGAACGTCGGCTCCCGCAGCGCCGGGGAGATGTACTCGAAGTTCGGGATGTTCGTCTTGTCGATCTCCTCGAGCCACGTGAGGTTGATGAGCTTCGATGCCATCCAGTCGGTGAGCACGAACGAGTCGACGCCGACGTCCTTGTCTGCGGCCAGGATTGGTCGAATCTTGGCGAAGTACTCCTCGTTGTCGTTGACCGGCTCGGTGTAGTTCACCTTGATACCGGTCAACTCCTCAAAGCCAGCCATCGTGGTGCCGGGTGCCTTGTTGTCCCTCTTGATCTGGTCGATGTAGAGCGGCCAGTTGGCGAAGTTGAGGATTTTCTCGTCGCTGTCGCCGGATGTCGTGCCTCCGCCCTCGTCGCTGCCGCAGGCGGCGAGCAGGCTCGCTCCGGCTGCTGCTGCACCGGTGGCGCCCACCCCGCGCAAGAAGCCGCGACGGGACAGACCCGTGTTACGAACGCCCGATACCGGGCTGAAGATTGGGTTCAGGTCAGTCATGCTGGCATTTCCTCCGCGATGGTTGTGATGATTGCGAATCCCCTCGATCCGCCGGTCACCGGGAACCAAAAATGGTCCGGTGCCAGTCTTTGCGTACAACCGCGGTGCGGTCGTACATGACGTGCTTGACGTTCGTGTACTCGTCGAACGAGTACTGGCTCATGTCCTTGCCGGAGCCGGACTGCTTGTACCCACCGTGCGGCATCTCGCTGAGGATCGGGATGTGGTCATTGACCCATACGCAACCCGAACGGATCTCAGCTGTCGCCCGCAACGACCGGAAGACGTCGCGGGTCCACACCGAGGCAGCCAGCCCGAAAGGTGTGTCGTTGGCCAACCGCAAGCCCTCGTCGTCATCGTCGAAGGGGAGAACGACTAGCACAGGGCCGAAGAGCTCCTCCTGCACGATTTCTGAGTTCTGCGCAGCGTCGATGACCAACGTCGGTTCGTAGTACGAGCCCTTGGCGAGCTCACCACCTGGGATCTGTCCACCGGTGACGATCTTGACGCCATATCCTCTGGCTCGCTCGACATATCCGGCAACGCTCTCCTGCTGCTTCCACGAGATGAGCGGCCCTTGGTCGGTGGCCGGGTCAGCCGTCGGGCCAAGGCGGACTCCCGACATCAGATCGGCGACCCCTTGCACGAAGGCGTCGTAGAGCGGCCGCTGCACGTACGCCCGAGTTGCGGCCGTGCAGTCCTGCCCGGAGTTGATCAGAGATCCGGCAACAGCACCTTCGATCGCCGCGTCGAGATCGGCGTCGTCGAAGACGACGAACGGCGCCTTGCCGCCGAGCTCGAGATGGACACGCTTGACCGTCTCTGATGCGGTCCTCATCACCTTCTGCCCCACTGGGGTGGATCCGGTGAACGAGACCATCGAGACGTCGGGGTGGGCGATGAGGTGGTTTCCGGCCACCGACCCGCGTCCAGTAATAACGTTGATCACTCCGGCGGGAATCCCAGCCTCGTGGGCCACCTCAGCAAACATCACCGAGGTCAGCGGGGTCATTTCAGCCGGCTTGAGAACGATCGTGTTGCCAGCAGCGATCGCCGGCAGGACCTTCCAGCCAGCCATCTGGAGCGGATAGTTCCACGGCGCAATGGATCCGACGACGCCGATCGCCTCGCGTCGAATGATCGAGGTGTGATCGCCGCTGTACTCGCCGGCCGCACGCCCTTCGAGGTTACGGGCAGCGCCGGAGAAGAAGGCGATGTTGTCGACGGTTCCGGGGACATCGAACTCGGTTGCCAGCCGGATCGGCTTGCCAGCCTGACGGCTCTCCACTGCGGCAAACTCAGCAGCGCGCGAGTCCAGTAGCCGGGCGAACGCCGCGATGGCGTCCGAACGAGCGCCGGGGGTGGCGCCGGACCACTCAGGGAACGCCGCAGTCGCTGCGGCCACCGCCGTGTCGACATCTTTAGGCGTGGCGAGAGTGACCTGCTGGATAACTTCGCCGTTGCTCGGGTCGATCACGTCATCGGTAGCGCCGGTCGAGCTCTCGACGGCCTTGCCGCCGATGAAGTGGCTGGCGATGGTCATCGCGT
>JANLWJ010000280.1:0-6000 GCA_031364455.1 Actinomycetes bacterium
AGGCCAGATCGGTGTGCGGCAGTGTCTTGAGCAGGTCCAACGCGTCACCGCGCACCGCGGTGCCGGGCCCGGGGATCAGTTCGGGCGGTCGCAACTCGAGATCGCGCTGCGCCCGCGGGGCCCACTGCTTCAGGTAGGCCATCTGGACGCCAGTGGTCGAGTCGACGCGATCGGCTGCCAGCATCAGCGCGGTGAGGAGTACCGGGAACAACGGGGAGTCGGCATAGCGGTCTGCCAGATGATCGCGCATCGCGTCCACCCGCTCGCCGTTCTTCGGCTGCAGATACCTCGACTCCTCGCAGAACGTGCGGGTGAAGTAGCCGCGACGCCCGGGAAGGGCGGAGAGCTCGTCGAGCGCGTCGGCGAGCTCCTCGTGCTTGACGTCGCGCGCATCCGTCGCGATGTAGCACTGCGCGAGGACCTCGCTGTAGGTGGCGATGTCAGCAGCGGTCACGTCGATGCCGCGGCGTTTGAACTCCTGGGCAACCCGGGTGGTACCGCTGAACAGGTCGAGGGCCGTCTCTGCCGCAACAGCGCTGGCGATGGCGCCGAGCACTGGGACGAGGGTCCGCTTAGACCCCAGGTACTTGATCACCGTCACCTCCGCGCTCCGACCCTATGGGGCTGGCGTTGGGCGATCTCGGCTATGCCAGTGCCGACGTGACCGTACGGACTCCTCGATCGGAGGGGTCAGCGACCGCGATGAGCATGACCTCAGCCCCGCGCAGCCCGACACCCTCGGTCCAGGCCGGTGTCCCGCCGAGCTGTTCCACCCGGGTGGTTACGAGCAGATCGTCGGTGCGTTGCTCGATCGACACGTTCGCGCCACCGTTGGTCGAGCAGCGTTGCAGGACGCCGGCATGCTCGGTGAAGAACCGCCCAGCGGCGTCGTCATCGGCGAACTGCAGCAGCAGGCCAACACCTGGAAGATCTCGTCGGGTGTAGGTCACCTCAAGCGCCGCCTCCGGCATCGGAAGCTGCCCTGGGCGGCAGCCCAGCGGTGTGATGGCAGCCAGTACGTCTGCCGGATCGCGGGCGATGGCCGGCTCACCGCTGCCGAGATACCCCTCCTCCGCGCTGCCCTTGTCGACCCGGTACTCCCAGCCGCGCCCGAGGTCGGACGGCGGAGGAAGGTCTTCCTGGCCCAGGTCGCCGCTCCGAGAGTCCGGCGGTCCCGAAGGTAGGGCTCCGGCCGTACTCGGCATCCCGCGCTCGCTAGATGCGTCGGCGGCGTCGGTGGGCCCGCCACTGTCCGTACCGCCGGAGCACCCGGACACGAGTGCCACAGAGAGTCCGGTCACGAGCAACCAGGACCACGTGGAGGTGGGCGTCGCCTTAGCCACCGTTGCTCGACCAGTGTTGGTAGTCCGGCGGAGACCAGCGGGCACCCCATGACCAGCCCTGGCGCCACAGCTCTTGGGCAATCGAGGAACCCGGGGTGATGACACCTGGGTCGCGCAGATTGAACTCGCGGCGGTAGTAGTAGGGGACGGCGGACGTGGGCGGGTACACCTGCGAGCTTGTGACGTAGGGGTTCTCGAAGGTGTTGATGTCGATGGCGTTGCCGTAGGAGTGCTGCGACATCCGGTACGGGTTGCCGGTGACATGGCGGCAGCTGAACGCGGAGGTGTTGCCAGCCCTCATCGCCCGCTCATCGACGCCGCCGTACCGGTCGGCCGGATACATCTTCTTGATCTGGAATCCCGAATCGAAGGCCCGACGGAAGATGGCGATGTAGTCCTGCGTGACCGAGGCGGCGCCGATCAACGTGCCCCGCTGCAGTCTCCCGTTGTAGTCCCAGTAGTTCATCTGGATCTGGCGCAGGCTCGATGGTGGCACCGGGCAGCCAGGGCGCCAGGTGTGTGGGACATCCTTTGCCGACACCGACGCGACCGCGGGGTCGAAGCGCGCATCGACCCTGACACGCTCGGTTGTTGACGAGTCACTCGCACCACCGTCCCAGCTGGCCCGGAGCCGCAGCGCCATCGGTCCAGGCTGCGGAGGCGTCCACGTCAGGGCGAACCGGTCTTGACCCCGAACACGTCGTTCACGAATGTCGTGCCAGCGCCCTGCGTCGGTGCGCCGCTGCAGGCTTACCGTGACAGGTCCGCCGAGCCGGGTCGTGACGCCGCCGCGGACCGTAAAGGGTCGAAATGCCACGGCGTTGCTCGTCCCCTGGAGTGACACCTCGAACCGGGGAGTGACCCGAACCCGAAGCGTCCCCGGGGTCTCGCCACCGCGTCCGTCGCTGATGGTGTAGGTCACGGTGTCGACACCGACGAACTCGCCGACAGGGGTGTACCGGAGGCGACCGCGCACCACGTCGGCGCGGCCGCGGTCAGGCCGGTCGACGTCCGTCAGGGAAAGGGCATCACCATCAGGGTCGCTGTCGTTTGCCGCGACGTCGGCGACGACCGAGGACCCCCAACGGGTGCTCACCTGATCGTCACCCGTCAGGGGCGCAGTGTTGGGAACGTCTGTGACGGTGACTGTTACCGAGCCCTCGGCAGTCAAGTCGCCGTCGCTGACCTCGTAGGTAAACGTGTCATCACCGACGAAGTCGATGCTGGCGGTGTACTCGATACCGCCAGCGACGACTGTGGAGGTCCCCGAAGTCGGAGCGGTTGCGACGCCTACGAGGGAGAAGGACGTTGACGATGTCGCGTCGGGGTCGGAGTCGTTGGCGAGGACAGCGATAACGACTGAACCGCCCGATGTCACGGTGGCGACGTCATCGACGGCGTTGGGAGCCAGGTTCACCGGTGCCGGTTCAGTGGGTGGGTCGCCCTCCGCGGCCAGCCCTGGGGCAGCCAGCATCGCCACGGTGGCGCAACTGACCAGCAGCGTCACCGCGTTGGCTCTCCGGCGCTTTGGCACGGGGGCACCCCCAGCGGCTCACTCCCCTGATCGGCCCAGCAGGCAGTGACATTGAGCCTGCGGCGATCACGTACGCTCGTGCGACGTGGCCAACCCCGAGCCCTCAGAGGCGATCGCCCAGCTGCAGACGACGCTGAGCAGCATCGAGACCGTCCTCGACCTTCCCAAGCTGCGCCGCGAGGTCGCCGCCCTGGAAGAGCAGGCAGCCGCTCCCGATCTCTGGAACGACCAGGACGCCGCGCAGAAGGTCACGAGCAGGCTTTCGAGCGTGCAGGGCTTGCTGCGCCGAGTTGGCAGCCTTCGGCAACGAGTCGACGACCTCGCGGTGATGTTCGAGCTCGCCGAGGCCGAGGGTGACGCCGACGCGCTCGCCGAGGCTGAGGCCGAGCTGGTCGACCTGACCAGGGTGGTGAGCGAGCAGGAGGCACTCACGCTGCTCTCTGGCGAGTACGACGTCCGCGAGGCGCTGGTGACCGTCCGCGCTGAGGCTGGGGGAGTGGACGCAGCCGACTGGACCGAGATGCTGATGCGCATGTACCTGCGTTGGTGCGAGCGGCACGGGTACCCAACGGAGGTATACGAGATCTCCTACGCCGAGGAGGCCGGCATCAAGTCGGCCACCTTCGCGGTCAAGGCCCCGTATGCGTACGGGACGCTGAGCGTTGAGCAGGGGACACACCGGCTGGTGCGTATCTCGCCGTTCGACAACCAGGGGCGCCGCCAGACGTCGTTCGCCGGCGTCGAGGTGCTGCCGGTGGTTGAGCAGACCGACCACATCGAGATCCCCGAGTCTGAGATGCGGATTGACGTCTTCCGTTCTAGCGGTCCCGGTGGCCAGAGCGTCAACACCACCGACTCGGCTGTGCGGATCACCCACGTTCCGACCGGGATCGTGGTCAGCTGCCAGAACGAGAAGTCACAGATCCAGAACCGGGCGGCGGCACTGCGGGTGCTTCAGGCCCGGCTCCTGGCCAAGCGCCGTGAGGAGGAGCGGGCGAAGATGGCCGCTCTCAAGGGCGAGACGAGCGGGTCCTGGGGCAACCAGATGCGCTCCTATGTTCTGCACCCGTACCAGATGGTGAAGGACCTACGCACCGAGGTCGAGGTGGGCAACCCGGACGCGGTGCTCGACGGCGACCTCGACTCCTTCATCGAGGCCGGCATCCGTTGGCGGAAGCAGCGGGAGAACGCTGGCGCCCCGACCTGATCTCCCGGGGCCGAGTTCGCTAGGGGACAGTATTTTCCGATTTCATGGTCCTGGAGGGGCCACGCCCGCTACTCTACGTAGGCAATGTCACCCGGCCAAACGGGTGACAAGGCCAATTGACCCTCACTTCAGGTGAGGGTCATCGGTAGGGTTTCTGCAGGGAAGCATTGATCCGTGGCTGCGATACGGTCACCCAGGGCGTACGGCGCCCAGCGGGCACGGGGAGCGAGAGGTGAGACCGGCCCCGCGCGAGGGAGGGAATGGTCATGACGGTATCCCGGAATGTTCGGGCGGCTCGATGGGGCGGAGCGCTTCTGGTCGCTCTAGCGCCGCTGCCGTGGTTGGGGATGGGTACGGCTGTCGCGACTCCGGGCGGACAGCCAGGCAACGAGGACAACGTCACCATTTGCCACCGCACCAACTCTGTCACCAATCCATACGTGGTGATCACCGTTGACCAGTCTTCCGTTGATGGTGACCTTGGCAACAACAAGGGCCGAGGCGATCACTTCGCGGAGCACCTTGGCCCGGTTTTCGACCCAGAAGCTGACTACCCGAAGCCCATGAGCGGCGACGAGTGGGGCGACATCATCCCGCCGATCGAGGGCATTCACGATGGTCTGAACTGGACTCCCGAGGGAATCGCGTTCTACGAGAACGGCTGCAACGTGCCCGGGCCGTCACCGAGTGAGTCTGAGTCCAGTGAGACTGCGTCGCCGAGTGAGTCTGAGACCACCGACGAGGGCAACCCGCCTTCGAGCGCCAAGCCCACCGAGACGTCGTCCTCTGCCGGTGCCCTGCCAAAGACTGGGCCTGGCGCCCCGTTGGCTGGCGCGATCGGGATCTCACTCCTGCTCATCGGAGTCGGCGTCCTGCTGCTCCTTGGCCCGGGTCGCTTGATCCCGGCCACGTACCACCGCAAGCACTAGGCACCAACCAACGCTCTCGCGACGAGCGGGTGAAGGGGTACGGCCTCGGCCGTGCCCCTTCACCACGTGGCCCCCTGACCGGTCGTCACCCTGAACCGCCAGTCAGTTAGCCACTGCCGCCACGCGCAGGCACCGGGGGTGACCGAAGCGGTCTCGCGCGGCCCGTAGACTGCAGATCCCGGTCGCCCGGGCCCTCGTGCCCGTCTTCCCCCTGTCCCCGACCCGGCCGGGCCACTCCATGATCAGATTGGACGACGTCACCAAGGTCTACCCCAGTCAGGCGCGCCCTGCCTTGGACCATGTGACCTTGGAGATCGACAAGGCCGAGTTCGTCTTCCTCGTCGGCGCCTCTGGGTCGGGCAAGTCAACGCTGCTCCGGCTGATCTTGCGCGAGGAGCGTGCCACGTCCGGCCAGGTGTTCGTGACGGGCAAAGACATCGCCCGGCTCTCGAACTGGAAGGTGCCGCAGCTGCGTCGCCAGATCGGCACCGTCTTTCAGGATTTCCGGCTGTTGCCGAACAAGACCGTCCACGAGAACGTCGCCTTCGCGCTCGAGGTCACCGGACGCCCCAGCCACCTAGTGGCGAAAGTGGTGCCAGAGGTGATCGAGCTGGTGGGCCTGGCCGGCAAAGAGGACCGCTACCCAGGTGAGTTATCCGGTGGTGAGCAGCAACGTGTTGCCGTCGCCAGGGCCTTCGTCAACCGACCGGCCATCCTTATCGCCGACGAGCCAACCAGAAACCTCGACCCGCACACCAGCGTCGGCATCATGAAGCTCTTGGACCGGATCAACCGCACCGGCACGACCGTTGTCATGGCCACCCACGACGCGGACATCGTCGACCAGATGCGGCGTCGCGTGATCGAGCTCGAGCGTGGCCTTCTCGTACGCGACCAGGCACGCGGCGTCTACGGCTACGCCCGCTAAGGCCGGAAGGACAACATGCGCATCAGTCTTGTCGTGAGCGAGGCCGCTACCGGCCTGCG
>JANLWJ010000295.1:0-1572 GCA_031364455.1 Actinomycetes bacterium
AGCAGACCTCCGAGGCAGCCACGATCTCGAGGACGTGATCACGATCGTCGATGGACGTGCCGAAATCGTGCCCGAGGTGCGAAGGTCACCCGCGGACGTCAGGGCGTTTATCGCGTCCGAGTTTCAGCAGCTGCTGGCGACGCGAGCGTTTGTCGACGCACTCCCAGGCTTTCTGCTCCCTGACGCGGCGAACCAGGCGCGACTGCCCCTGCTGATGGAGCGACTATCCACACTGGCCAGGTGAAGCAGCGCTGGCAGGTGGCACAGGCTGAGCCAGAAGAGGTTGTCGTCCGGATGACTGCCTTGCCAGCTGCGATCAGCTGGGTCAGCGTCACTCGTCCAGATGGTTCGGTCGTGTTCGAGGGCAACATTGGCGACAGGCAATCCAAGACATTCCGTGATCGCACGAAACTCAAACTGCTGCTGGGTTGTGCTTCGGCCCTCGAACTCACCGTCAATGGTCAGGACATCGGAACCCCGAGCGATGAATGTGGGCTAGTCAACCTGAGCTTCACGCCGAAGGACCCGGACGGGACTGCAGGCTGACGTGACGCCGCGGGTGTCGTTGGTAACGCTGGGTTGTGCGCGCAACGAGGTTGACTCCGAGGAGCTTGCCGCTCGCTTCGCCGACGCCGGCATCGAGCTGGTCGATGAGCCAGCTGACGCCGATGCCGTCGTCGTCAACACCTGCGGTTTTGTCGCGGCAGCCAAGAAGGACTCCATCGACACCATGCTGGCCGCCGCGGACCTCAAAGGTGCTGGCGGACCACAGGCGGTGATCGCCGTCGGGTGCCTGGCTGAGCGCTACGGCACTGAGCTGGCCGGCGAGCTCGCCGAGGTCGACGCGGTTCTGGGGTTCGACGACTACCCCGACATCGCTGCCAAGGTTCAAGCGGTGCTGGCGGGGGACCGGCCAGCGGCCCCGGTGCCGCAGGACCGCCGGCTGCTGTTACCCCTGGCGCCCGCTGACCGCGCAGCGCCAACGGCACCTGGTGCCGGGCTCGCCGGGCCGGCGTCCGGCCCCCGGGTTCCACGTCGCCGGCTCGACTCCAGTCCGATGGCGCCGGTCAAGATCGCTTCCGGCTGTGACCGCCGCTGCGCCTTCTGTGCGATTCCCCGCTTTCGCGGCTCGTTCGTGTCGCGAGCACCGCAGGACATCGTCGACGAGACCGGTTGGCTCGCCGCACGTGGTGTCCGCGAGATCTTCTTGGTCAGCGAGAACTCGACCTCCTACGGAAAAGATCTCGGCGACCTTCGTGCGCTGGAGGGTCTGCTCCCGAGCCTGGCCGCGATCGACGGCGTCGACCTGGTCAGGGTCAGCTATCTACAGCCGGCCGAGATGCGTCCTGGACTTGTTGAGGTGATGGCGGGGACGCCCGGAGTTGCCCCTTACTTCGACCTGTCCTTCCAGCACGCTAGCGGTCCGTTGCTCCGTCGGATGCGCCGGTTCGGTGATGCCGATAACTTCCTCGAGTTGATCGGTTCAGTCCGATCGCTGGCACCGACGGCTGGGATCCGGTCGAACGTCATCGTCGGATTCCCTGGCGAGACCGAGGACGACCTGGAGGTTCT
>JANLWJ010000297.1:0-1672 GCA_031364455.1 Actinomycetes bacterium
ACGGTGAGCTTCGACGAGCGCCAGGCGTCCATCTACGAAGCGATTGAGGAGAGCTTCTGGCACTTTGGCGGTGCGCCCCGGGAGCTTTTGGTGGACAACGCGCGGGCGCTGGTGACAGATGCCTCTGTCAGCCGGTTCCGCTTCAACGATCAGTTTCTGGAGCTGTGCGGCCACTACCGCGTCCAGCCTCGCGCCTGCCAGCCTCGGCGGCCACAGACGAAGGGGAAGGTGGAAAGGCCGTTCGCCTACCTCGAAGAGCAGTTCATCAAGGGGAACAGTTGGCGCAGCCTGGAGCACTTTCGCGCGGCGCTCGCCGACTTCGAGCGCGATGATCTCGATCTCCGGGTCCACGGCACGACGCATGAGGCGCCGTTGGCGCGCTTCGAACAAGAGCGTCCGCTCCTCACGCCGCTGCCGGAGGGGCGCTTTGTCGGGGTGCAGACCGAGAGCCGTAAGGTGAGCTGGGACTGCCTGGTTGCCTTTCGCTCCAACCGCTACTCGGTGCCAGCGGCCTATGCCGGCAAGATGGTCTGGCTGCGCGTCTCCCACGGTTGCCGGCTCGTCGTCTTCAGCAGCCGCCGGGAGCTCCTGGCTGAGCACGACCTGCGCCAGGGCAAGGGGCAGATCGTCATGGTTCCCGAGCACTATGAGCTGCTTCGCCAGCGGCAGGGTGCGCGCAGCTATGCCCTCCTCTCTGCTCATTTTCTCGCCCGCTTCCCCCACGACCGTCCCTTCCTGGATGGGCTTATCGCCCAGTACAGCACCAGCCCTTCCGGACCGCTCAGGGAGTTACTGGCCCTCTCCGACATCTACCCGGACGCTGCCCTGCGAGAGGCCTTCCGCCTCGCCAGCGAGCACAAACGTTACTCCCACGTCTTCGTCCGGGGTGTCCTCGAACATGCGGCCAAGCCATCTCCGGCCATCGCGGAGGCGACCCCGCCACCAAGGACGGCGCTCCCCTACGGTGAAGTGATTTCCGACTTACGCCGCTACCAGCAGATCCTGGAGTTGGGCCAGTGAAGCGCGAAACGCAGGCCGCCATCCCAACGACAGACACGACAACCCCTGAGAGCAGCGCCCTGCGCGCCCAGCTCGCCCGACTCGGCCTCCAGACCATCGCCTCCACCTTCGAGTCCGAAGCTGACCGCGCGGCCAAGGCCGAGTCCAGCTACACCGCCTACCTCGCCCGCCTCGTCGAAGCGGAACTCGCCGACAAGACCGACCGCTCCGTCAACGCCCGCGTCTCACGGGCCCGCTTCCCGATGTTGCGCACCCTCGACGAGTTCGACTTCTCCTTCCAACCCGGCCTCTCCGCTCCCCGTGTACGCGAACTGGCCAATCTTGCCTTCGTCGAAGCGACCGCCAACGTCCTCATGGTTGGTGGCCCTGGCGTCGGCAAGACCCACCTCTCCATCGCCCTCGGTCTGCGCGCCTGCCAGGCCCGCAAGAGCGTGCTCTTTAGCCACGCCCCAGACCTCCTCGACCAGCTCGTCGCCGCCGATGTCTCCCACAGCCTTGGCAAGCTCCTCGACCAGCTCCGCCACCTCGACCTGCTTATCGTCGACGAACTCGGCTACCTCCCCATGGACGCCCGCCGCGCCAACCTCTTCTTCCAGCTGGTCGCCGCACGCTACACCAGGGGCTCCCTCCTGGTCACCACCAACCTCGCCTT
>JANLWJ010000338.1:0-1911 GCA_031364455.1 Actinomycetes bacterium
CACCCGCTACCGCTACCCAGAGGGACGTGTTCTCGTTGGTTGACCGCCATCTCACCTCGCCCGTTCTCGTTGTAGGCCTTGGACGATTCGGTTCGGCCGTCGCCCAGACGATGGTCGAACGTGGCCGCGAGGTGCTGGGGATCGACCACTCGACCGAACGCGTCCAGCAGTACGCCGACCGCCTCACCCACGTGCTACAGGTCGACACCACCGACGAGGAGGCGCTCCGGCAGGTCGGCGCCCATGAGTTCGAGCAGGTGATTGTTGCCATTGGCAGCGACATCGAGGCGAGCGTGCTCACCACCACGATCCTTGCCGACTTCGGAGTTCCGCAGATTTGGGCCAAGGCGATCTCGCCGGCCCACGGACGGATTCTCGAACGCATCGGCGCCCACCATGTCGTCTACCCTGAGGCCGATATGGGTGAGCGGGTGGCTCATCTCGTGTCCGGCGGAATGCTCGACTACATCAAGTTCGACGACGGTTTCGCGCTCGCCAAGCT
This sequence comes from Actinomycetes bacterium, assembly GCA_031364455.1. Taxonomy (GTDB): domain Bacteria; phylum Actinomycetota; class Actinomycetes; order JAHEKZ01; family JAHEKZ01; genus JAHEKZ01. The sequence goes on from JANLWJ010000338.1 coordinate 503, forward strand.
TGAGGTGACACAGTCACTGGGCGACAGCCCGCTCGGAGATCTGGGGCTCCGGGCCCGCCACGGCATCACGGTCGTCGGCGTCCGAGCACCAGGAGGCGCTTTCACCTACGCCGACCGCGAGACCGTCATCACGCCCGGGTCGCTGATCGCTGTCGCCGGCCGCATAGAGGACGTCGACCGCTTCGCACAGGGGCTCGCCCACCGCCCCTGATCCGGCTACGTAGCGGCTATTCGTGACCGGACGCGAGCTCGCGACTGCGGTCGCGGGCGGCCTCCAAGGCCGACAGGAACGCCGCTCGGACCTTGTGGTCCTCCATCTCGCGGATCGCGGCAATCGTGGTGCCGGCCGGAGACATGACGGCCTCGCGCAGTGACTGCGCCGACTCCCCCGAGTCACGCAGCATCACAGCGCTGCCGATTGCCGTCTGCACGATCAGGTCGTGTGCCACCGCACGCGGGAGCCCCAGCAGGATCCCGGCGTCGACCATCGCTTCGACCAGATAGAAGAAGTAGGCCGGACCACTGCCAGAGAGCGCCGTGACCGCATCCTGCTGCGACTCAGGCACCCTCAGCGTGCGGCCAACCGGCTTCAGCAGGCCCTCGGTCAGCGCGAGATGCGACTCGGTGGCGTGCGACCCGGCCGAGATGGCGCTCATGGCCTCGTCAACGAGCACCGGCGTGTTCGACATCACCCGAACCACGGGGACGTCGACGGGGATTCGCCGTTCGATGAAGGACGTGGTGATGCCGGCCGCGACGGAGACCAGCAACTGGTCCACCGACACGCAGGCGGCGATCTCGTCAAGAAGAGCGCCCATGTCTTGCGGCTTCACGGCGATGACAACGGTGTTCGCCGACTTGACGGCTTCGGTGTTGCTGGTGACCTCGACGCCGTAGCGCTCGCGCAGAACGTCGGCGCGTCCATCGTCGTGCGTAGTCACCACCAGCCCGGACGCCGGACGTCCGGCCCGGACCATGCCGGAGAGCAGCGCCTCACCCATCTTTCCGGTACCGAGAATCGCTACCCGGTCGCTCATCGCTCACTCCTCCGCACAACGTCGAGGCGGTACCCCATCACGATCATCTACCGCTCAAGAATGGCACGGATGCCGAGACTGAGGTTGGCCGGACGCTCCGCCATGCGTCGAACCAGGTAGCCGTACCACTCGGTGCCGTAGGGGACGTAGACCCGGACCTTCTCGCCGGCATCAAGCAAACGTCGTTGCTCGTCACGTCGCACGCCGTAGAGCATCTGGAATTCATAGCTGCCCAAGGCCCGGTCATATCGACGTGTGAGAGCTTCAGCGATAGAGATGAGTCGGTCATCGTGGGTGGCGAACATCGGGTACCCACCGCCGGCCAGAAGGACCTTCGTGCAGCGGACGTAGTTGCGGTCAACGTCAGCGCGG
>JANLWJ010000345.1:0-3393 GCA_031364455.1 Actinomycetes bacterium
ACCAGCCGTGCACTCGACGAGTATGAGCGTCAACGAGTTGCGCACTCGACGGGCATCGGAGCGACGGGCATTGAAGCGGTCGCCATCGGAACGGGCTGCAGCCTCATGGAGGTTGTCTGAGCTAGACCCGCACTCGGTCGCTCGCCGGGTCGTAGAACGGTCGCAGCGAGACAACTGCAGGCACGCGTTCACATGCGACCTCGACCTCGTACTCCCCCGACTCGATGAAGCCACGATCTGCGATGCCGTCGTGGTTCTCCACGTACCCCAGACCGAGCGGCGCACCGACGGTATGCCCGTACATCCCTGACGTCGTATGGCCCACCATCTGGCCATCCCGCCAGATCGGCTCGTTGTGGTAGAGCAGAGCGTCGTCCTGTTCCACTCGGATCTGAACCAGGCGGCGTCGCAGTCCCGCCTCACGCTGTTGCAGGAGCGCATCACGTCCGATGAATCCACCTGGCTTGTCCCACGCCACCGCGAAACCCAGCCCGGCTTCCAGGGGCGTGTCATCCGGCGAGATGTCATGCCCCCAGTGGCGGTAGCCCTTCTCGGTGCGCAGGGAGTTCAGTGCGTGGTACCCGCAGAGCTCCAGCCCGACGGCGCCGCCAGCACTCACCACGACGTCAAAGACGCCCGTGGCGTACTCGGTGGGGACATGGAGCTCCCAGCCGAGCTCGCCGACGTACGTGATCCGACTGGCCCGCACCTGCGCGTAACCGAGGTCGATCACCTGAGAGGTGCCGAAGGGGAATGCGTCGTTGTCCAGGTCGGCCAGGGTCAGTGGCTGCAGCAGCTCACGCGACTGCGGTCCCATCACACTGAGCACCGCTGTAGAAGACGTGACGTCCTCGACCATGCAGCGCGCGTCTGCCGGTATGTGGTCGCGCAGCCACGATAAGTCGCGCACCTGCGTGGCGGCTGCGGTGACGACCAGGTACCGATCCTCCGCTTCACGGGTGACGGTCACGTCCGCCTCGATCGTGCCCTGGTCGTTCAGCCACTGCGTGTAGACGATCCGACCAACCGGAACCGAAACGTTGCCTGCACAGACCTGATTCAGCACCGGCTCAGCGTCCGGTCCCACCACCGCGTACTTACCAAATGACGAGAGGTCGAACAGCCCAACACGTTCACGCACCGCGCGGTGCTCGGCCGCCGAGTACTCGAACCAGTTCGGCTTGCCGTAGGTGTACTCATACACCGGCTCGACGCCGGCGGGCGCGAACCAGTTCGCCCGTTCCCACCCTGCGGTCTCGCCGAAGCAAGCGCCTCGGGCCGTCAGCCGGTCGTGCAGCACCGAGCGCCGGACGCCTCGCGCTGTCTCAGGCTGACGGTAGGGCCAGTGCATGGCGTACAGCAGGCCGAGCGTCTCAACCGTGCGGTCGCGAAGGTAGGTGGGGTTGCTCTGAAACGGCATCATCCGTCGGATATCGACGTCCCACAGGTCCATCGGCGGACGTCCGTCGATGATCCAGTCAGCCAGCACCTTGCCGGCACCGCCGGACGACTGGATGCCGATCGAGTTGAAGCCGCACGCCAGGAAGAGGCCCTTGACCTCCGGCGTCTCGCCGAGCAGGTAGCGGTCATCCGGCGTGAACGACTCAGGGCCGTTGAAGAACAGTTGGATCCCCACCTCCTCCAAGAGCGGCATGCGGTGCGCCGCGGCCTCGATGAGCGGCGCCACGTGTTCCAGATCCTCCGGAAGGGTGCCGAAGCTGAACGACTCAGGGATGCCGCTGCCTCCGGCTCGCTTGGGCATTCCCCACGGCTTGGCCACCGGCTCGAACCACCCGACAAGGAGCTTCCCGGGCTCGGCCTTGAAGTACCCGCAGGCGTCCTGGTCCCGGAGCACCGGCATGGTCGGCGAGACACCCTCGACCGAGTCGGTGACGATGTAGAAGTGCTCAGCGGCGTGGAGGGGTACGTTGACGCCGATCGGTGCACCCAGCTCGCGTCCCCACATTCCGGCGGCGTTGACGACCGCGTCAGCGCGTAGCTCACGCCGCTCACCGTCCACCTCGTACTCGACCCCGATCGCGCGATCTCCATCGACGAGGATCCTGGTGACCGGGGTGTGCTCGACGACCAGCGCGCCCCGTGCGCGCGCCCCCTTGGCGAACGCCCACGTGGTGTCGACCGGGTTGGTCACTCCGTCGCCGGGCAGGTAGACGCCACCGATCAGATCGTCGGTCCTGGCCCGTGGCACCAAGCGTTCGATGTCGGACGGCTCGATCACCTCAACCGGCAGACCGAAGACACGCGCCATGGACGCCCCTCGCCGCAGCTCCTCGAAGCGCTCGGCGTTCGCGGCGACCGCCACGGAGCCCCGGGTCTGGAAGCCGGTCGCCTGCCCGGTGTCCTCCTCGAGCGTGGCGAAGAGCTCGGTCGTGTATTTCGCGAGGCGAGTCAGGTTGTGCGTGGCCCGCAGCTGGCCGACGAGCCCTGCGGCATGCCACGTCGTGCCACTCGTGAGTTCCTTGCGTTCAAGCAGGACGACGTCAGAGACACCGCGCAGCGCCAGGTGGTAGGCAATGCTGCAGCCGACGATGCCGCCGCCGACGATAACGACACGGGTGCGAGGTGGGAGAGCATTCACAACTACTCCAATGGACGCTGATTCTCGGGTGATCTGGACGTGCCGCAAATCTACGCGGGCCGAAAACCACTCGGTGCTGTCTCCATGTGCCCGTGCTTGATCATGATGTGTCTGGTGACAGAGAACTCGAGCACTGATTCTTGGCCCAGATCCTTACCAAATCCGCTGCCCTTGACGCCCCCATGCGGTGCCTCCGAGGCGCCGGGAAGGTGGTCGTTGATCCAGGTGACCCCGACGTCCAGTTGGTGACTGACACGCAGCCCGCGCGCAACGTCCGACGTCCAGACCGACGATGCCAGTCCATACGCCGAATCATTCGCTAGCTCAACCGCTTCACGCTCGTCCTCGAAGGGCAGCACGACAAGAAGAGGGCCAAACACTTCATCTTGCACGATCTCGCTCTGTTGAGCGGCGCCGACGAGGAGGGTCGGGCGATAGAAGAAGCCGGGCGCCTCAGGAAGGAACCCACCGCAGATGACCTCGGATCCCTCCGCGAGGGCACGTTCGACGTAACCATGCACCCGACTCTGATGCTGAGCACTGATGAGGGGGCCAATATCTGTGTCATCGTCCAGCGGATCACCCCACTTCACGGCGCCCATGGCTGCCGCAAGCGCGTTCACAGACTCGTCGTACCTCGCTGCCTGAACGTAGACGCGAGCGGCGGCTGTGCAGTCCTGCCCGGTGTTGTACGTTGCGGCCAACGTCAGTGCGGTTGCCATGGCCTCGATGTTGGCATCAGCGAACACCAAGGCAGGGGCCTTCCCACCCAACTCCAGGTGCACTCGCTTTGC
>JANLWJ010000389.1:0-4098 GCA_031364455.1 Actinomycetes bacterium
CCCGGCTGTTCAAGCTCGATGAGGTACGACGACTTGCCAGCTCGGCGGCGATCGATGTCATCGTCGATGACGACCAACTGGTCGTCGACTCGCTCACCGCGGCCGGCTTCACTGTTGAGCACGCCCAGTGGATGCACGAGACCGAGCCGCAGCAGACGTCGCTGTTTGATGCGCAGGAGCGCGAGGGCCGTACCTAGCCGCGAGGTGGCCGGCCGAGCAGGACGGGTCAGGTCATCGTGCGCACAGCACGGGAGAAGGTCCTTGGCATGGCGGCGGCCAACGGAAGCAGCGCGGCCCGCGAACGCGGCCACTGCGTTGCACGGAGTAGCGCCTCGGTCGACCACCGAAACCGGCGAGTGATGTGTCGCCAGTCGGCGGCGTATCGGTCCGGGTCGCCCGATTGCAGTGCCGACACGGCAGCGCGTGCCCCGAGGAACCCGATCGCAAGTCCCTCTCCGGTCAGGGCATCGACGTACCCGGCCGCATCGCCCACCAGGAGAACCCGGCCCCGTAGTGAGTGCGTGGCACGTCGACGCAGCGGCCCAGCCCCAAGCGTCGGCCCGACAGGTGAAGCTCCCTCAAGACGGGCGCCCAGCCCCGGAAAGGTGGCCATGCGGTCGTTGAACGTCTCGCCGCGCTCGCCGAGCAGCGCTACGCCCACCAGGTCGGGTGCGACTGGAGTCACGTACGCCTCACCGTGGCTCGCCCAGTACACCTCGACGTCGTCGCTCCAGGGTTCGATGGCAAAGTGCTGACGGAGCCCGTAGCGAACCGGCCCCGTGGTTACGTGGTCCAGGCCGATCGCGCGTCGGACGCCGGACGCGAGTCCGTCGCAGCCGAGCACAGCGTCAACCTCGATGTCGGCGTCGTTGGCAACCCTCACCCGAACGCCAGAGGAGTCCTGCGTGACGCTGATCGCGCGGTCGCAGATGGTGTTGACGCCAACGCTTTCGGACGCCGCAAGAAGTGCAGTCATGAGTGTTGTCCGTCGTACTCCACGACCGGGACCATCCCGCAACGATGCGTGCACTTGCCTTCGACCGCGCGCATCGAGGTACCTGATCCCCCAGAAGTCCACCCCAGCCGGGTCGACGCCGACCTCGCGGAGTGCATGAAGTGCAGCCGGCATCAGGCCTTCACCGCACGCCTTGTCGATGACCCCTTCTCGTTGCTCGATAACCGTCACCTCTATGCCAGCCGACCTCGCCGCGGTCGCGGCATAGAGCCCCACCGGTCCCCCACCGACGACGGCAATCTTCACCGGTCCCCCACCGATGCGCCATCGAGCAGTCGAAGTGCCTTGTTCTCTGCCGGGATTCGTTGGCGGAGCACCCACGCGTTGGCCAGTGTGAAGAGCGTTGCGGTGATCCACGCCGTGTGAACCAGTGGAAGGCATATCCCCTCGACCACCACGGCTAGGTAGTTCGGGTGGCGCAACCATCGGTACGGTCCCCCGGTTACCCGTACGGCGCCAGGAACCACGACTATGCGGGTGTTCCACTGGCGCCCAAGGGTTGCGATGCACCACCAGCGAAGACCCTGGGCAAGGCCAACGCCTACCAGCGCCGGCCAGCCGAGCCACGGCAGAAAGACCCGGCCCAGCAGAACGACTTCGAGCACCGACCCGACCAAGAGCCCGATGTGTATGAGAACCATTGCCAGGTAGTGCTCTCGGCCGAGCTCGACACCGCCCCGCTCCTTGGCCCAGGCGATGTGACGCTGCGAGATCACCAGTTCCACAATTCGTTCCACACCGACCGCTGCGATCAGCAGGACGAACCACATCGTCGACGTCACGAGGTCACCACTCGAGCAGGACGAGCTCGGCGCAGAACCCTGGCCCCATGGCCAGGAGCACCCCAGGGCGGCCTGACCCCGCCGGCGACCGCTCCAGCGTCTGCTCAAGCACGTGGAGCACCGACGCTGACGAGAGATTTCCCACCTCTCGCAACGAGTCCCAGGTCAGCTCAGTCGCGTGGGAATCGACCCCAAGCGCTCCTTCGAGCGCGGTGAGTACTTTCGGTCCACCCGGGTGCGCCACCCAGTGCTCGATGTCACTGACCTCCAGGCCGTTACGCATGAGCAGGGCGTCGACGACCGGCCGCAGCTCCCCGGCCACCAGGTCGGGCACCGTCGGTGACAGCACGACTCGCATCCCGAACGATCCGACATCCCATCCCATCACGCGCTCGGTGTCAGGGAAGAAGTGCGACAACGAGTCCCGGACACCGACACCGTGGAGCCCGAGACGCGATGCGCGGGTATCACCAACGAGAACAACCGCGGCTGCGCCATCGCCGAACAGTCCGGATGCGACGACGTTCGCCATCGACGTATCGTCCTGCTGCAGAGTCAGTGAACAGAGCTCGGCACTGACCAGGACTGCCACGTCGTCGGGGTGCCCCCGCAGGTAGTCGGCGACTCGGGCGACCCCAACCGCACCAGCAACGCAACCGAGGCCGACCAGCGGCATGCGTTTGACATCCGTACGCAGATCGAGCAGCGGCATGAGACGGGCCTCCAAGCTCGGTGCCGCGACTCCCGTAACCGTGGTCGACACGACGAGGTCGACGTCCTGCGCCGCAAGACCCGACCGTTCCAGTGCCAGTGCGACAGCGCGTGCAGCAAGGGGTGGTGCCTCGCGCAGGAAGGCGTCGTTCGCCGCGCCAAAATCGTCGAGCTTGTCGTAGTCGGCCAAGGGCAGTGCCAGGTGACGCCACTCGACCGTTGTCGCTGCGTGGGTCCGGGCGATTGCACTGCGTAAACCTGCCATCGATCGTTCCTCGGTGCCGACGTGAGACGGATTCCTTCGCCCGCCTCCGGCCATGAGTTCGGTGAAGGCCTCAGTGATTTGGTGCTGGGGGTAGCGGTGAAGAGGCAACGCTGAGGCAGCTGCGAGGAGTGCGGGCACTCCTGCATCCTGACACCATTGGTCGAGATGGGCGCAACATGCAATCCAGACACGGGTCGGGTGGACCTGTACTGGATACCTCTGGGGGCTGGTGCGACGCTGCCCATCGTCCGCTGGAGCGGCCGGCTCTTTGAAGGGCTCGAGGCTCGCCGCGCCCGGCGCAAGCCACAAGATCTGTACCACGCTGCACTTCAGATCTGGCTCGACGACGTGAGCTACACCGTCGAGATGGCGCCAGCATGGGGCAAGGGTCACGGCCAGGACGGCGTCATCGGTGACGGACCTGTCGGGCTCAAGATGCTGGGCCGTTCGCGCTTCTTCCGCTACGAGGTGCGCCGCTGGCGTTACGGGGTGATCCCTGACCTGGCAGAGGCAGTCGGTGCAGCCACCTGTGTCACCGATGACCCCGATCGCTCAGTTGCCGTGTTCGAGGCGGTCTTGTCCTTCCCGCGATCGACGTGGGGACGCGATGAACGGAAGACCGGCGACATGTGGAACTCCAACTCGCTGGTGGCGTGGGCCCTCACCCGCGCCGGCGTCGACATCACGTGCATCACTCCGCCGACAGGGGGCAGGGCACCAGGTTGGTCAGCCGGGGTCGTGGCGGCATCGCGCTGACGCGAGTCACCCGACCCCAACGTGGCGAGAACGGGGCCAACGTGGCGTCCGGCCGCCACCTCAGCCCATGATGACCACGTCACCTGATCAAAGTGGCACCGCGTCGATGCGGAGGCGGGCCACTCAGGCGAACGACTCGACCGGTGGGCAGGAACAGACCAGGTGACGGTCACCGTATGCGCCATCGATCCGACGCACCGGTGGCCAGTATTTGTCATGGCGTACCGACTGCGCCGGGTAGACAGCCAACTCGCGCGAGTAGCTCGCAGTCCACTCGCCGGTCACAGCCGCTGCGGTGTGCGGAGCTCCGCGTAGGGGGCTGTCCTCAACTGTCCACTCCCCCGCTGCGACGCGGTCGATCTCTGACCGGATCGCCATCATTGCGTCGATGAACCGGTCGATCTCGCGAAGACCTTCGCTCTCAGTCGGCTCCACCATCAACGTGCCTGGAACAGGGAATGACATCGTCGGTGCGTGGAATCCGTAGTCGATCAGCCGCTTGGCGACATCGTCAACGGTGACACCAGTCTCTTTGGTGATCACGCGGAGATCGAGAACGCACTCGTGCG
>JANLWJ010000435.1:0-4232 GCA_031364455.1 Actinomycetes bacterium
CCCAGGCTGACGCTCGTGGTGAGATCGACTGGCGGGTCAGCGTGGACTCCACGAGCGCCCGGGTGCATCAGCATGGGGCCACCGCCACCGCCACCGCCACCGCCACGGCTGCGCGGGCGTCGGGGCGGCCGACCTCACACACAGGGGGCACGGTCGAATGACAAGAAATCTCGTCCGCGCTTGGACGAACCGGACGATCACGCGATCGGTCGGTCACGCGGCGGTCTGACGACCAAGACTCATGCGTTGGTCGACGGGCGCGGCTTGCCGCTGGTCATCGCCGTGACACCAGGGCAGTCCAACGTCTCTCCAGCGCTGCCCCTGCTGCTCGCCGAGCTGCGCGTGCCACGACAAGGCCCAGGACGGCCACGGACTCGACCCGACGCACTTCGAGGTGACAAGGCCTACTCCGCGCGAGCGCACCGTGCGCACCGTGCGCCCGGGGCATCACCGCGGTAATCCCCGAACCCAGCGACCAGCTCTCGAACCGCAGGAATCGCGGATCTCGAGGCGGCCGACCGGTCGCCATCGACGCCGAGGTTCAAATGAACCGCAACGTCGTCGAACGCGCCTTCAACCACCCTAAGAACTGGCGCGAACTAGCCACCCGCTACGACAAGCACGCGCTCGTCTACCGCGGCGGCGTCGTCCTGGCGGCTTAGGTCGGCCCGTAGTCCTGTGTGTGAACCGTGCTTGATGCTGAACTTGTTGAAGAGAAGCCTGATGACCTCTCGGCGCTGAACTGTCGTCCAGTTCTCCCACGCTTGCTGTGGGTCGATGAGGTCGCTTGTCCTGACGGGCCCGTGGCTGGACGGTTGCTCCAGCTCGTTGAGCTGACTCTGTAGCTGCTCGAGGCGGGAGACCGCGTCAGAACGCTGTAAGAGTCCGCCGGCCGCCTGTGGGCGACGTCGGTCGGGGTCGACGACCTCATCGACGGGGTCAGCAGCTCACTGTGCCGCGAAGCACCTTGAACATCAGATCGCAGATGCACTGCGGAACACGCTCCGGCCGATTAGCTTCCACGGCGAGCTATGGTTGCTATAGGTCAATCGAAGGCGAAATCTCAATGCAACATAGTGCATTGCACAGCGCTCCTGGCCTGCACGTTTGCTGAGCACAACCGCACAGCGCTCAAGCGTTCAGAGTGCGCGATTATTTTGACTGAGGTTGTTGAGACGAAAGTGTAGAACCCGCATGAATCATGGGGTTTCGATCAATTTCGCAATATGTCGCAAACGTGGGAGGGCATCCCTTGGGACGCCCTCCCACGCGTCGTGCCAGCCAGACACCGATTTACTTGAAGAGGAATTCGGCCTTCAGCGTTGTGCCGTCACTAAGTGTGAGCGTCATGGTGCGACCGGTCCCACTCCAAACCTTCAGGGTCTTCCAGTTGAACTGCCAGTACCCGTCGCCGAGGTATTGCAGGCCCGATGCTCCCGCGTATGTCTCGATGGAGTCATTGACGCCAGAACCGTCGATGCCCGGTGCGGACTGTACGTTGACGAAGCTGGCCGGATCAGACACCGGATTGCCGTTGTAGTCCAACACTCGCCACTTCAGCGGGATGGTCTGCCCTGCCTTCGCCATGTTGTCGGTGGGCTGGTTGTTGACCGGTGCGAAGAAGCCGCTGATCGTACCGATGTTGCCGAGGTCGGTCAGACTCACGCAGAGACCACCGATGTTGTTGACCGGGTAGCTGTCCGAGATGTTGAATGCGAACGACAGCGCCTGGTCAGCAGCGACCTTGTCCACGGTGTAGGTGTGGTTAGTGCTGTAGCTGCCCCAGTCAACGTTCTGTCCATCAACCACAAGGTCCAATAGTTTTCCAGTGGCGTCGGGGTATCCGTTGACATCCTTGGTCCAGGCCGTCTGCGTCCGGTCTTGCGAGTACTCCGCATCGGCCCGAATATCGTAGGCATCATTACCACCGGCGTAGTAGGTGCCGGTCACGTTGATGCTGTACTTGTGTCCCGGCACGGTGGTCAGCGATTGTGTGCCACCGGTCGCAGAGACGTAGATCCCGTCCGAGCAGTTGGCGGTGTAGCCGAAAGGCCTCGCCTTGCCGACTGCGGTCCAGGTGAAGCTCCGCCCCTGCGAATCGGTAGCCGACCCAGAAAGGCTGCCATCAGTAGCTACGGACCCAACAGCATCAGCGGTGTACCCGGCCTCAAGGCCGGTGTAGACGACGGTGAATTCCAAGTTGTCGCCTGTCAGGGTGCCGGCGATCGTCTCGGTGTAGCTGGGGTTGGGGTTGTAGTAGCCAGTTCCCGAGAACGTCATCGGGTCATCGAAACTGGTCACCGTGATGGTGTCGGTGTGGTCGTACTGTCCACCGCCCAAGAAGTACTGAATCGTGTAGGTCCCTGTCAGGTCCCAAGAGGGCTGGGCTGCGCTGGCGGGTATCGCCATCACGCCTAGTCCCATCAGGGCGAACGTCGCCAGAAAGACGATTGTGCGTCTCATCGCGTTCCTCCCAATAAGGCACACAGCGTCTCTGTGGCCATTACAGGGGTACCGCCAATCCGACCGACCGGCCAGGGTCTAAGGCCCCGTCTTCACATCTTGGGCGAATGACACTCTTCAGATGAGCTCTGGCGTTCGGCACATGCCCATTCGCCCTGAGGTAACAGCGTGTGAAAGGGCGGACACCTCAATCCAGCATATTGCACCGCACAGCGCTCCTGAATTGCACGCTTGCTGAGCACGATTGCACAGCGCATAGGCGTCTAGAGTGCGCGACTATCTGGACTGATGGTCGTCAACGGCACGACTCAGGCAGTGTCGTGCGGTCGCACGTAGAGCCATGCGAGGCCGCCGCTGAAGCCCTCGACGCGTTGCTCTCCGTACCATTCAAGCCCTCCGGTGCTGCGAACACTGCATAGATCTGCCCAATGATCTCGACAACAAATGACTATGGTGGTGAACAGCCGCGGGTGACAAAGTGCGAGCCCAGGGGCCGAGGCTGTTGCCGGGTCTCGGGATCTGGAAGGGGTTTTGCTCATGCGACTAGCCTTGAAGACCTTCGCGACGCTGGTAGCACTGTTCGCCTTGACTCTGACTCCCACGACGGCAAGCGCATCGACGGCCGATCCGTTTGTCGGCGCATGGGAGTCCTACGACGCCGGTGACGGTAGTTACCAGATCCTCAACGTCCGCGGCTCTGGAACAGGCGGCATGCACGGAGTGCGTTTTGTTGACACCGTGGCCTCGGAGGCGTGCGCCGGCGGTCCAGCAGGTGTTCAGGGATCTGGCTCTGTGTCCGGGAGAAGAATGACATTTTCCTTCACGATCTCATGCCCCGGCTTCGGGAAGGGGCCAACCACCGGCCTAGTCGGACCCATCGTCTTCACATATCACCCCGGCAGCGACACCCTGACGGACGGCTCGGGCACGGTTTGGAGCCGACTGACCTGAGGCGCCGTTCACATCACATCTGGGGCGGTTGACCGTTGGGTGCCTTCGTCTGTGCGACCTCTATGTGTGTTGATCTCAATCCAGGATATTGCAGTGCACAGCGCTCGTGCTCTGCACGTTTGCTGAGCAGGGGCGCACAGCACATAGTTGTTGGTATTGTGCGACTACCTCGACTGATCAATCCTTGCCGGAACATCTGGCATAGTGCCGCGCTCAGTCACTGGCCTACGGCACGGGGCGGGAAGCGCCGCTGATGCCACCGAGTAAGAAGCTCGCCCGGCAGTGGGAGGATGCGGCATAGCGAACTGCCTCGCTCCTCGCCGCGGCGAGGTAAGGTGCGCCACCATTCCCGGACCTCCACCCATCGGTGACCTCTCCTGCGTATATAGAGAGTGGGAAGGAGCGCAGATGCGGAATCCGGACAGTTGGGATGACCTGCGCGAGTTTGTTGCCGGGCGCGGTTTGGCTCTATCTCGGACTGCATTCCTATTGACGGGTAGTGAAGCCGCCGCGGATGACCTGCTTCAGGACACGTATGTGGACGTTGTTCGACGGTGGAGACGGATCGATCACAGCAATCCTGAACCCTACGTTCGACGAATCATGTACAGCCGTTTTGTAGATGGTTTACGTCGTCGCCGACTTCGTGATTGGTCGTTCACGACAGGGACCATCGAGGAGTTACCATCGGTGGCCGCACCGGGGTTTGAGCCTGGTGTGGTTGATCGGTTGACTCTCGAGAATGCACTGTTACGCCTGACACCGCGGCAGCGTGCGGTCCTTGTTCTGCGCTTCTACGACGATCTGACGGCGCGCGA
>JANLWJ010000439.1:0-6045 GCA_031364455.1 Actinomycetes bacterium
GACCCCGACCTGGTGATCCGCACCTCTGGTGAGCAGCGGCTCTCTGGCTTCATGCTCTGGCAGAGCGCTCACAGTGAGTACTACTTCTGTGAGGCGTACTGGCCCGACTTCCGCAGAGTCGACTTCCTGCGTGCGTTGCGCTCGTACGAGCAGCGCAATCGCCGCTACGGCAGCTGACCTACGCCAGCGGGACGCCGGTGCTCTCGACGAGAGGGTGCCGAGGCGCGAGCCGCAGGTCGTCGAGGTCGTAGCCGAACGTCTTTGCCCGCTCGCCGAAGAGCCCGCGCGTCTTCACGGCACCGCGATGGCCGCCGGTAAGCAGCTCGCGCCACTGCGTCTCGTAGAGGTCGCTGCTACCGGCGTCGACACTGCTGACGTCGACCTCGCCCGGCATCGACAAGAAGTCGGTGACTTCGGCAATGGTGGACTTCGGGTCGGTCAGTAGCCACTCGTAGCTGACCAGGTGAACCCGCTTCAGGTGGGTGAGGTCGTCACGGGCTATCTCGTGGCCGGCGAACCAGTTCTCCATCAGCTTCGGCAGTGACGTGCGGCGTCGCCACTTGCGCGTAGCGAGAGTGACCGTCACCGGGTGCCGGACGATGAAAACGAAGGACGCGGTGGGGAAGAGCGCCTGCAGGAACCGACCCTTCATCAGGTTCGGCGGGGACTTCTCGATCAGGTATGAACGGTCGGAGTCCCAGTAGGGGCGCCAGGCGTCCCAGAGCTGCTGCGCGTGGTCGGGAGTGGCCTGGGGTGCAGCCTCAGTCAGATGGGCGCTCGGCTGGAGGGCGAACCGACCCGACCCCCCCAGGCGCTCCGCGGCTGGGTAGACGGCCTGCAGGTGCTGCCCTTCGTCCTCGGGTACTCCGGTTGCTTCGAGTCCCGTTGCGTCGGGGTGGGAGGCGAGCAGCCGCGCCAGCAGCGTGGTCCCGCTTCGATGCAGCCCCCCGACGAAGACTAGTCGCTGAGCGTCGGAGAGGAGGTCGCCCACGACGCTCCTCTCCGCTGGTCTAGTGGCTGGCCAACCCCGTCGGCCGACCTGCCGCCGGAGTCTAGTGCGGCTCGGCGTGGCGGCGGCGGGTTGGGCAGACCTCGTCGTAGCGTCAACGAGGGGCGGGCGCCCGACCAGCCCACACGGGAGGCCATGAACTGTGGAGCGTCGGACCTTTGTTCTCGACACCTCGGTCCTGCTGTCAGACCCCGCCGCGTGGATGCGGTTCGACGAGCACGAAGTCGTGCTTCCGGTGGTTGTGATCACTGAACTCGAGGCCAAACGCTCCCACCCCGAGCTGGGCTACTTCGCCAGGACGGCGTTGCGGATGCTCGACGACCTACGGGTGGCGAACGGGCGTCTGGACGAGCCGCTGCCCCTCGGTGACAGTGGGGGCGCCCTGCGGGTCGAGCTCAACCACACCGACCCAGCCGTGCTGCCGCCGGGCTTCCGGCTCGGTGACAACGACACCCGCATCCTGGCGGTTGCGCGCAACCTCGCGGCCGAGGGCCGGCACGTCACCTTGGTGTCCAAGGACCTCCCGATGCGGGTCAAGGCCTCTGCCGTCGGCCTTGCGGCTGAGGAGTACCTCGCCGAGTGGGCCGTGGAGTCCGGCTGGACGGGAATGACTGAGGTCGAGGTCGACAGTGACACGCTCGACCGGCTCTACCACGAAGAGCTAATCGACCTCGACGTTGCGCGTGACCTCCCGTGTCACACCGGGCTCGTGATGCTCTCCGACCGGGGGTCCGGTCTTGGCAGGGTGACCCCCGAGAAGCAGGTCCGGTTGGTCCGCGGTGACCGCGAGGCTTTCGGGCTGCATGGCAGGAGCGCCGAGCAGCGCATCGCGCTCGACCTCCTGCTCGACCCGGACGTCGGGATCATCTCGCTCGGCGGACGCGCCGGGACCGGTAAGTCGGCCCTGGCGCTGTGCGCTGGTCTCGAAGCGGTCCTCGAGCGCGGTCACCACCGAAGGGTGGTGGTCTTTCGGCCGCTCTTCGCCGTTGGTGGGCAAGAGCTCGGGTACCTGCCCGGCACCGAGAACGAGAAGATGAACCCCTGGGGTCAGGCGGTATTCGACACCCTGTCGGCGATCACGACGACCGAGGTGGTCGAGGAGATCGTGGACAGGGGCATGCTCGAGGTGCTGCCGCTCACCCACATCTGCGGTCGCTCACTGCACGACGCCTTCGTGATCGTTGACGAGGCCCAGTCACTTGAGCGAAACGTGTTGCTCACGGTGCTCTCACGCATCGGCCAGGGCTCGCGCGTAGTGCTGACCCACGACGTCGCCCAGCGCGACAACCTGCGGGTCGGACGCCACGACGGCATCGTGGCCGTCGTCGAGAAGCTCAAAGGTCACCCTCTCTTCGCGCACGTCACCTTGACCCGCTCGGAGCGGTCGCCGATCGCCGCGCTCGTCACCGAGATGCTCGAGGACGTCAGCCTCTGACGCTCACCGTAGGGTGACGGGGTGGCGTACCAGGACTATCTGACCTACCTCGGCCACGCCACGGTCCTTATTGAGGTCGACGGCGTGCGCGTGATGACCGACCCGGTGCTACGTCCTGGCGCTGCGATGCTGCACCGCATGCCGAAGGCTGCCGACCTTCGGGAGTACACCGAGGTCGACCTTGTCGTCATTTCACACCTGCACCACGACCATCTCGACTTTCCATCGCTGCGGTTACTGCGCAACGACCCGCTGATCGTCGTTCCGTACGGTGCCGAGCGTTGGATGCGGAGCAAGGGCTTCCACAACGTCACCGAGATGGCTCCGGGTGACGTTCTCAGCTTCAACGGGGTCACGGTGCGCGCCACCATTGCGGTTCACTCGGGCAAGCGTGAGCCGCGTGGGCCGGTGGCACTGGCGATCGGCTACGTGATCGAGGCGGGCGAGGCCACCGTCTACTTCGCCGGTGACACCGACATCTTCCCCGGAATGGCCGAGCTCATTCCTGGGGAGCTCGACGTCGCGATGATTCCCGTGTGGGGCTGGGGTCTGGTCCTTGGGGACGGACACCTCAACCCGCAGACTGCTGCGGATGCCGTCGCGCTATTGCGCCCGCGCTATGCGGTGCCGATCCATTGGGGGACGTTAGCGGTCGCCGGGCTACACCGGCTCAAGTTCGCCCGGATGGAAAGCCCGCCGCGTGAGTTCGCCGACGCTGTCGCGGCGCTTGGCCTCGACACCGAGGTGCTCATCACCCACCCCGGTGAGCGGGTGGCGTTCGAGCCCTGACCAGGTCAGCGGCCACCGCGGGCCAGGCGGTCGACATCGAGCACATCGTCGAGCTCTCTAGTTGTGATCAGGCCCTCGTCGACCAGCCGCTGTGCGGCCGCCCGGATCGTGACGCCTCGCGTCGCGGCGTCCTTCACGACTTCGGCTGCGGTGTCGTAGCCGACGAGCAGGTTGAGCGATGTGGCGATAGCGGGAGAGGACTCTGCAGAGCGACGCAACCGGTCGGGGTAGGTGGTGATCCCGGGGATCAGCTGGAGCAGCGCCTCGGCGCTCCCGGCCAGCAGGTGAACCGCGTCAACGACGTTGCAGCCGATCAGTGGCATGGCGGTATTGAGCTGGAACGACGAGGTGGTCGCGCCCATCGCTACCGCTGCGTCCAGTCCGACGACCTGGCAGCAGGCTTGGATGACGGCCTCCGGGATCACCGGGTTCACCTTGCCCGGCATGATGCTTGACCCGGGTTGGATGGTGGGCAAGGTGATCTCGGCCAGGCCGGCATGTGGCCCTGACCCCATCCAGCGCAGGTCGTTGCAGATCTTCATCAGCGAGATCGCGATACCTCGGAGTACTCCGGAGATCTCCACCAAGGCATCTCGGTTGGACTGTGCCTCCATTGCCGACTGGGGCTTGGTCAGCACGATGCCGGTTCGGTCGGCAATGTCGGCCATCGTCTGTTCGGCGAAGTCGGGTGGCGCATTGAGCCCCGTCCCGACGGCGGTGCCCCCAAGGGGGACCTCAAGGAGCCGCGGCACCGCTGACTCGATCCGGTTGATGGCTTGCCTGACCTGACCGGCGAAGCCATCGAACTCCTGACCCAGGGTGACGGGCGCGGCGTCCATCAGGTGCGTGCGGCCAGGCTTGACGACGCCGGCCCACTGCCGGCTGCAGATGAGAAGCGCATCCTCAAGTCCCTGCAGGTTGGGAATGAGGGCATCCCGAAGGAGCAGTGCGACGGCGAGGTGGATGGCAGTGGGAAAGGTGTCGTTGCTCGACTGGGACGCATTGACGTGGTCGTTGGGGTGGACGCGGAGGCCGGAATCCTCACTGGCGAGGTGGGCGATGACCTCGTTGACGTTCATGTTCGTCGATGTGCCAGAGCCGGTTTGCAAGCGGTCGACCGGGAACTGGTCGTCGTGGTGCCCAGATGCAACCTGCTCCGCAGCAGCAACGATCGCGTCGGCGGTGGCTGGGTCGATGACGCCGAGCCGTGCGTTGGTCGTGGCGGCTGCCGCCTTGATGGTGGCGAGCGCATGAACGATCTCAGGGCAGACGGGCCTCCCACTGATCCGGAAGTTGTGGACCGCCCGCTGGGTGCTGGCCCCCCAAAGCGCATGTGCGGGCACGTCGATGTCGCCGAGTGAGTCGTGCTCGGTCCTAGCTTGATGGGTCGTCACTCCGCCACCGTACGACCAGACGCCCTAGGAAGGCAGATAGAACGTCAACAGATCAGCTGACTGTGGGGGGAAGAGCGCGTTCATGAGGTCGGCCTGACGGCCGAGATGCGCGTCGGGGAAGCGATCCTCGAGCCCGGCAGCGCCGCTACCGAACAGCAAAGATCCGAGGGCGTCGAGCGGCAGCCCCGAACCTCCCATCGACACCGGAGCCTGTATCGGTCCTCCGGCCTCGACGTGGAGTTCCTTGTTGTCCCAGCGCAATCGCAGGTGTGAACGCCAGAACGAGATGAGTGCTGAGCCATCGGTGTGTCCGCCGTGGTGCAGGCGACGCAACAGCTCCGGTGCCATGGCTGCGAGGAGGGCAGCCGGGTCTTCGATCCGGAGGTAGTACCAGTCGGCGCGTTCGGTGTTCTGAGTCCGCTCGGCCAGCCCAGGCACATTGGGCCGCACACAGACGCGAGCAGCCCCGTCGTCGCTCGTCAGCTCGAGAGCGTGGGCGAGCAGCGCATCAGTCGCATCGGAGCTGGTCGCGGTGATCTCGCCCATGTCGACGAACCCGTCATCGCAGAACACCCGAGCAAGCCCGACAGGCTCCCCGGTTCTATCGCGCACCAGGGCTTGCTTGCTGGACTTGTGGGTCAGGATCCATTGCCAGCAGTCCGCGCTGTGCGGCATGGCGACATCGAACGTTGACTGCAACTGCTCTTGCAAGGCGTTGCACGTCGCAATTTCATCGATGGTTGCCGTACTCACGGTGAAGTCAGGGGGGGTCTGAACGCCCGGCGTGATGGTGGCCCAAGGGTGCATCGGGATCGAGTACGAGTACCCGAACTGTCGGTAGAAGTTGGGGATCCCGATCATCACCTGCAGCACATGACCGCGTGCTTTCGAGAGCTCGTGGCACCGAAGCATCAGGGCGCGCACATATCCGCGGCCCTCGGCGTCCTTTGCCGTAGCCACCATCTCGATCTGACCGGCAGGGAGAACTGCACCGCCCACGCGCACTGACTCGTCGAGCAGCGTCGCCATGGAGACGACACGTCCGTTCAGCTCGACGACACTGATTGATTCGATTCCGCCTGGCGTGTTGGCGACGAGCTCAAGGTCGATCGCGTCGTCTTCACCTTCACGGTCCGCCTCCAGTCGCATCATCTCTGGGACATCGGCGGCACGGGCGGTACGTACCAAGGCGCCGTCCGGGAGCATGGTCACCCTGCTGTCATCGGGGCTGTCTTCGGGCATGGAACCAGTCTGGTGGGTTTTAGCCGATCCGTCGTCTGGATTTGGTGTCGAGTGTCGGGGCGCGCGCTAGTTCCTGGACAAGGCGCCCAGGCGTCCGAGAGAGCTGCGGGAGACGGGGCACCCTTCGCCGAGGACCCGCAGGCGAGATAACCGAATCAGCCCGGGGTTGAGACCAC
>JANLWJ010000453.1:0-4267 GCA_031364455.1 Actinomycetes bacterium
CTGGTGAACAACGTCGACGCAACGGTCGTTCAGCGCGCGAATGACATCGCGGCGCAAATTGGGGCCGACGACATCGACGCCGCCATCCCCACCATCAATGCATCGGCCGGCGACGGAACGTTAGTTCAAGTCGTCGACGAAACAGGTGCGGTGGTTCTCTCCTCCCCGAGCCTCGATGGTGAGGCTGCGATCACCTCCACGGCCCCGGCACCCGGCGAAGTAACCAAACAGAATCTGAGCATCTCGGCCAACGATGCGGAGACGTACCGGGTCGTGTCGGTCAGTGTGGACTCGAATGTGGGACCAGTGGTGGTCGTGACAGCCCAGTCACTGTCCGACGTCTCATCGACGTACGGCACCGTCGCGACCCTTCTCGCCGTCGGATCGCCGTTCCTGCTCCTTGCAGTGGGGCTCGCTACCTGGTTCGCGGTTGGTCGTTCGCTGGCCGCAGTGGATCGCCTGCGATTGCGGGTAGAAACCATCGAAGCCACCGATCTACACCAACGAGTCCCCGTTCCGAAAGCAGAGGACGAGGTGGCCCGGCTTGCGATCACCATGAACGAGATGCTCGACCGCCTGGAGAGCTCAGCTTCCACCCAAAGACGCTTTGTCGCAGACGCAAGCCACGAGCTGCGCAGCCCGTTGGCTTCCCTGAGAGCGTCACTGGACGTGGCAGGCCGTGTTGACAAACAAGGTTCATGGGACGAGGCAAGTCTGGTGATGAGCGACGAGGTGGACCGCATGACAGCGCTGGTGTCCCAGCTGCTTCTCCTCGCCAAGGCAGATGAGGATGCCCTCAGCCTCCGCCATGTAGACGTCGACCTCGACGACCTAGTGGCAGGTGAGGCACGACGGATAAGAGCGCAGACCAGTCTCCACGTGGACCTGGATGCACCGCCCACTCGAGTCATTGGAGATCCAGATCGGTTGGCGGAAGCGCTCAGGAACCTGACCGATAACGCGGCCACTTACGCCCGCAGCACGATCGCAATTGCGCTACGCACCGCCAATGGCAAGGTCGTGCTCTCCGTCGACGATGACGGGCCGGGTATCCCCGAGAAGGACCGCGTTCGGGTCACCGAACGCTTTGTGCGCCTGGAGGAGCACCGCAGTCGATCCCAAGGAGGTGCCGGTCTGGGCTTGGCAATTGTCACCGAGATCGTGCGCGGACACGGTGGAACGATCACAGTGGAGTCGAGCGACCTCGGAGGTGCCAGAGTCATGGTGACCCTACCGAGCACAAGACAATCCTAGCCTTTGTCGTCGATCCGATATCCGAAACCGCGCAGAGTGTGGATGGACTTGCGGTCAAAGGGTGTGTCCAGTTTTCGCCGTAGATACCCGATGTAGACCTCGACCACATTGGCAGGCCCGTCGTAGGCAGAGTCCCAGACGTTGTCCAAGATCTCCGACTTCGTGACCACCTCCCCTTTGTGCCTGAGGAGGTACTCGAGCAATCCGAACTCGCGTGGCGTCAGCACGATTGGCACTTCGCCCCGCGCCACTGCATGACTCACCGGATCCAGGGTCAGATCATCAGCTGAAAGTACCGCTGGGCGTTCTGGTGCCCCGCGACGCAACAGAGCCCGCAGCCGGGCCACGAGCACTACGAAGCTAAAGGGCTTCGTCAGGTAGTCATCAGCACCCAGATCAAGGGCATCGGCTTGGTCGTACTCTCCATCTTTAGCTGTCAGCATCAAGACCGGGGTCCAGACGCCCTTAGCGCGTAACTGCTCAACCACTCGATACCCATTGAGCTTCGGAAGCATCAGATCCAAGACGATGACGTCGTAGGCATTCTCAGTGGCGGCCCAAAGGGCCTCTTCACCGTCGTGGACCACATCGACGACAAACCCTTCGGCCGCAAGACCACGTTGAACTGTCTCAGCGAGACGAACTTCGTCGTCGACCACCAACACGCGCAACCTGAACTCCCCATCTCAACTGAACGTCCGACTCGTGCGCTCCCTAGCAGTGTGCACAGCCCAGCCTGAGAACACGCTGAGAATCGCCACGTGCTCCCCGTTCGCTCTCAGCAACCACTCAGCGACCGCGGCCTAACGTCGGCGACGGACCGCAGCACGAAGCGGCCCGCCGCCTACCTAAGGATGAGACAGATGGAAGAGCCCGCCATCGAGATGCAAGGAGTGAGCCATCACTACGGCTCGGATCCGGTTCTTCGCCAGATCGACCTGACGATTGAGCATGGCGAGATCTTCGGGTTCCTAGGACACAACGGTGCCGGCAAGACCACAGCCATAAATATTCTCACCACCCTCCTGGTCCCGTCAGAAGGGAGTGCTCGAGTCTGCGGGCGCGACGTGGTCGCCGCACGAGGCGAGGTGACTAAGCGCATCGGGTATCTCCCATCGGACGTGCGGCTTTACGACCACATGACTGCCACAGAGAACTTGGAGTTCTTCGCGAAGCTCTCAGGGGTTTCAGATCCGCGCAAGGCCGCCGCCGAGACCCTGGACTACCTCGACAGTTCCGAGCTCGGTCCTCGCCGAATGAGAATTTTCTCGACAGGGATGCGGCAGCGGATCGGGATCGCCCAAGCCATCGTTCACCAACCATCGGTGCTCTTTCTGGACGAACCAACCTCTGGCCTAGATCCCAGTGGCGTGCGTCAGCTGCGCGAGACGATCCTTCGCCTCAACCGCGAGCTCGGCATGACTGTCTTCATGAACACCCACTTGCTCAGCGAGGTTTCGAGAGTCTGCACGACCATCGGAGTCCTCAACCACGGAGAGTTGATCTACAAGGACTCCATGGCGGCGACCACTGAACGCTTCCCTAACGAAGCCTCGTTGGAGGATATATACGAGCGCATGGAGGGTCGGCCCGCATGACCCGTGCCATCGCAGCGCAACTGGTGCTCGTGTTGCGGCGTCAGCGAACGTTTCTGGCTCTGCTGGTCACCCTTCTCGTGATGACCGCCCTTGCTGGTGTCATCGGCTGGATCAGTCACCGCACCATCATCAGGGTCTATGACGAAGCAGTCGCCTTGCTGGCGACGACGGGAACACCGGCTCCTCCGAACCCCTTTGACACCAAACCAACCCTTGCGTTGCTGTCGAACATGGTCATATACATTCCCCTGATCGGGGCTCTCATGGCGCTGGTTCTCGGCCATCTGAGCATGGCCGACGACCAGTCGAGCGGGATCGGTCGGCTGATCTTCTCGCGTCAGGTAACCAGGCGCAGCTACGTCACCGGCAAGATGCTCGGTGCCTCCACCGTCCTGGCGGTCATCATGGTTGCGAGTCTGATGGTCAGCGCAGTGTCGCTGCTGATTGTCAACGGCACCCTCCTGTCAGCTCCGGACCTCACCAGACTGGTGTTGTTCTACCTCCTGTCGCTTCTCTATCTCATGGTCTTTGCCCTGGTCGGCATGGTCTCGGTGCTACTGACCCGACGCCGGTCGATGGCGCTGCTCTTGGCATTGGGTGTCTGGCTCGTCCTCACCTTCGCCGTCCCGCAGTTCACCTCCGGGCTGCGCCCGACCGCCTCGCTCAACCCCATCACCGACCCGGTCAGTACGAGTCAGACCTTCTTCGACGTCACAGCGAAGGCGCGCCCCCTCTCGGTGAGCGAGCAGTACAAGGAGGCGAGCACCCGTGTTCTTGAGATCGGAAGTCCGGAGTCAGCGTCAGCAACCTCGTGGCGGGTCGTTCCCATCGGCTGTTTCGTGCTGGTACTGGCGGCAATGACCGCCCTGCTCGTCAGCAGGCACGACTACTCCAGGAGCAGCGTCAATGAGTAGCCCACGGACCCGCGTCACAACACTGGCCCGCCACGAGTACCGGGCAGCAGTGCGAAGCCGAGCACTGATCGCGCTGGTGGCAATCCTGGCCATCGTCACGTTCGTGTCGATCTATATCGCCGCCATCGCGTATCGAAGCGCGCTCGCGGACTACCAGGCATACGTTGCTGCGGCACAGGCCGGAGGGGTGCAACTCGTCGCCCCCTCACCCTTGAGACTGCTCTCGCTCCTTCGTGGTGCCATCGAGTACATCGAAATCGTCGGCGCCATTATCGCGATCACCCTCGGCTACCTGACCGTCTCACGCGAACGCGCCAACCGGACTTTGCCCCTCCTCCGCTCACGGCCTGTGACCACAGGCGAGCTGGCGACCGGCAGCGCGCTTGGCGCGCTCGGCATCATCAGCACCTTGGTGCTTGTCACGGGCATCGTCGCACTCTTGTCCCTGGGCCTCATCGGAAACAGCTGGGCTAGCCCCTACGAAGTGTTCAAGGTTGCTCT
>JANLWJ010000501.1:0-5918 GCA_031364455.1 Actinomycetes bacterium
TCCGCGTCGTTGCAGGCGGCGAACTCCAACACGACAGCAAGATGGTCGGGCAGCTCCTGCTCGTCGATGGTGACGCCGGCCTCGCGGTATGCCTCCTTGAAGTGCAGCAACGCCATGCCGCGGTTGCGAGTATCCCCGTAGGTCCAGTACGTGAGGTAGGGCGAGCACTTACGCCGCATGTCGAATGTCTCGACGTAGTGCCGCTGGGTGTCAATAAGGGGGGTTGCGGCGAAGTAGCCCAGGAATGAGCTGAGGGGAAGAGACGTCTCATCTGGGAGACCGGCGACTACCTCGTCGATCGCGGGGACCAGGTCTACGAGTGAATCTGCCGGGTACTGCATGAGAAGTGAGCACACCTGCTGTGCTCTGGCGCGGTCTTCGGTGTTCATCAGCTCTCCTTACCGGCGTCGGCCGGGAAGATTCCGGTTGGGGCACCCTTGCCATCCCAGTTGAGGAGGTTGACCCGACCCTGCCGGCTCGTGGTGTCCAGGACCGCTTCGGACGTCTGCCTGGTCCTGAGTGCGTGGAAGTTCTCGACAGCGACTGGGACCGGCAGGCCGGACGCCTCCCCGAACGGACCTGACCCGTACATCCCAGGTCCTTCGTCGAAGTCGAGCGAGCAGCCGGTCTCTTCAAGGTTCTTGGCCTGCTCGCTGTGCGCTGCCGGGATCACGTAGCGCTCTTCGTACTTGGCGATGGCGAGTAGCCGGTACAGCTCGAGCACCGTTGCCTCGTCGAAGCCGACCGCTTCTGCTGCGCTGAGGTCGACTTCGCGGCCGAGGTTGATGTCGCGCATCGTTGAGCGCATGGCTGCCAGCTTGCGCAGCACTTTGTCGATGACGTCGGTGTCGCCGGCGGTGAAGAGTTCGGCCAAGTACTCCTTCGGGATGCGGAGTGCATCGATAGCTCCGAAGAGGTTCCGGGCATCCTCACCGTCGTTGCCGGTATCGGTGAGAGCATCGACGACGGGCGAGAGCGGCGGGATGTACCAAACCATCGGCATCGTGCGGTACTCCGGGTGGAGCGGTAGCGCGATCTCGAACTCCTTCGCGAGGCGGTACACCGGTGAGTTCTGTGCAGCGGTGATCCAGTCAGGGGGAATCCCATCCCGTCGAGCAGCTTCGAGAACCTCGGGATCGTGTGGGTCGAGCATGATGTCGAGCTGGGCTCGGTAGAGCTCTTGCTCGTCCTCGACAGCGGCTGCGTCCAACACTCGATCGGCGTCGTAGAGGAAGAGCCCGAGATACCGGAGGCGTCCGACGCACGTCTCTGAGCAGACGGTCGGCATCCCTACCTCAACGCGGGGATAGCAGAAGGTGCACTTCTCGGCCTTGCCGGTCTTGTGGTTGAAGTAGACCTTCTTGTAGGGGCAGCCAGAGACACACATGCGCCAGCCACGGCAACGATCCTGGTCGACTAGGACGATCCCGTCCTCGGCACGCTTGTACATCGCTCCAGACGGGCACGAAGCGACACATGACGGGTTCAGGCAGTGCTCGCAGATGCGCGGTAGGTAGAACATGAAGGCCCGCTCGAAGTCGAGTCGGACGCGGTCGCCCACCTGGTCGCGGATCTTGACCAGCACGGGGTCGTCGGCAATTACCTCTGGGCCACCGCCGAGGTCGTCGTCCCAGTTGGCCGACCACTCGATCTTCATCGGCTTCCCGGTGATCAGCGACTTGGGCTGCGCCACGGGGGTGTGCTCGCCCAGGGGCGCTGAGATGAGCGTGTCGTACTCGTATGTCCACGGCTCGTAGTAGTCGTTCAGGCTCGGCAGCTTCGGGTTCGAGAAGATCGACGCCAGCTTCTTGAACCGTCCACCCCCCTTGAGCCGAAGGCGTCCACGGCGGGTCCGCTCCCAGCCGCCGCGCCAGACCTCTTGGTCCTCATAGGTTCGCGGATACCCGAGTCCTGGACGCGTTTCGACGTTGTTGAACCAGACGTACTCCACACCGGTGCGGTTCGTCCACGCCTGTTTGCACGTGACAGAGCAGGTGTGGCACCCGATGCACTTGTCGAGGTTCATCACCTTGCCCATTTGGGCCATGACCTTCATCAGTACACGACCTCCTGTGAGCGGCGGCGGATTACGGTGACTTCGTCGCGCTGGTTACCTGTCGGCCCGAGATAGTTGAAGAAGAACGAGAGCTGGGCATAGCCGCCAACGAGGTGGCTGGGTTTGATCATCAGCCGGGTGAGCGAGTTGTGGATGCCGCCCCGCATCCCGGACGTCTCGGTGCGCGGGACGTCGACCACTCGATCCTTGGCGTGGTACATGAAGACGGTGCCCTTTGGCATCCGGTGCGACACGATGGCTCGTGCTACGACGACGCCGTTGCGGTTGTACGCCTCGATCCACTCGTTGTCGTTGACGCCGATCTGTTCGGCGTCCTCAACACTCATCCAGATCTCCGGACCCCCTCGCGACAGCGACAGCATGAAGAGGTTGTCCTGGTACTCGGAGTGGATGGACCACTTGGAGTGTGGAGTCAGGTACCTGACCGTCACCTCCTTACCGACGCCGCTGCTTTGGTCGCCGAAGATTCGGTGCATGTTGAGCGGCGGTCGATAGATCGGCAGCTGCTCGCCGAGCTCGGTCAGCCAGTCGTGGTCCAGGAAGAAGTGCATCCGACCCGTGAGGGTGTGCCATGGCTTGAGTCGATCCACGTTGATGGCGAACGCGGTGTAGCGGCGGCCGCCGTGCTCTGAACCTGACCACTCCGGGCTGGTGATGACGGCGACCGGACGGGCCTGAGTATCTGGGAAGGTGATCCGCTTACCCTCGTTGTCCAGTGCAAGGTCGGCCAGCTGTCGCCCAGTGCGCTCCTCGAGCTTGCGGAACCCTTCCACCGCGACGCGGCCGTTGGTGGTTCCCGACAGAGCCAGGATCGTCTCGCAGACGTGGATGTCGGTGACAAGCGATGGCCGACCGGCGGCGACACCTTCGGCGATCACGCCATTGGTGCGCGCCAATGCTTCGACCTCAGGCCCGGGCCTGACGTTGACACCCTTCGTGAGTGTGCCCAGCTTCTCGACGAGCGGGCCGAGAGCGGACATCTTGGCGCCGAGAGTGGTGTAGTCGCGCTTGACGACGACGAACTTGGGCATTGTCACGCCAGGGAGGGCCTCGACCTCTCCTGCGCGCCAGTCCTTGACGATGCCGTGTGGCACTGACATCGCGTCAGGGGTGTCGTGCAGCAGCGGGACCATGACGAGGTCTTCCCGCTCCCCGAGGTGGCCGGCAGCCAGGTCAGAGACCTTGCGGCCAAGGGCATGGAAGATGTCGTGGTCGCTCTTGGTCTCCCACGGTGGGTTGATGGCCGGGGTGAAGGCGTGCACGAAGGGGTGCATGTCGGTGCTGGAAAGGTCGTGCTTCTCGTACCAGGTGGCGGCCGGCAGCAAGATATCGCTGTAGAGGCCGGTGCCTGTCATGCGAAAGTCGATCGAGACGAGCAGATCGAGTTTCCCCTCGTCCGGCGCCTCCCGCCATGTGACGTCTCTCGGCCGATCTTCCTCGGCACTCTCATCGGCGCGTACTGCGTTGTCGGTGCCGAGTAGATGCTTGAGGAAGTACTCGTTGCCCTTGCTGGACGAACCCAGCAAGTTCGCCCGCCAGACGGTCAGGATGCGCGGCCAGTTCTCTGGTGCATCCGGGTCGTCGATCGCGAACGACAGGTCTCCGGACTTGATCTGGTCGACTACGTAGTCGGCCGGATCGGCGCCGGACGCGCGCGCCTCGTCTGCCAGATCGAGCGAGTTGCGATTGAGCGAGGGATAGGACGGCATCCAGCCAGAACGGGCTGACTGGGCCAAGGTGTCGATGGCCGTCATGCCACTCCATCGGCCAGAGCCAAGAGGTGAGGCGAGTGTGTCGGCCGGGAGTCCGTCATACCGCCACTGCCCCGTGTGTACGTACCAGAACGCGGTACCAATCATCTGTCGTGGTGGCCGCATCCAGTCGAGGCCGAAGGCAAGCTGGGCCCAACCGGTGACTGGACGACACTTCTCCTGCCCGACGTAGTGCGCCCAGCCCCCACCGTTGACTCCCTGGCAGCCGGTCAGGGTGACCAGCGCCAGGAAGGTCCGATAGATCGTGTCGGAGTGGAACCAGTGGTTGGTTCCGGCGCCCATCAGAATCATCGAACGCCCGCCGGAATCCTCGGCGTTCTGCGCGAACTCGCGTCCGATGCGCAGTGCTTGCTCAGCGGGGACGCCGGTGATCTCCTCCTGCCACGCAGGGGTGTATGGCTCGGGGTCGTCGTAGTCCTTGGGCCACTCGCCGGGAAGGCCGTCGCGGCCGACGCCGTACTGCGCGAGCATGAGGTCGAAGACGGTCGTCACCGTCATGTCGCCCAGTTGGGCGACCGGGACGCCACGCCGTAGGACGCCACCGCCCTCGTTCTGCTCTTGGCCAAGATCGAACCGGGGGAGCAGGATCTCGGCGGTCTGGGTGTTATCGGCTCCGTGCAGGGAGAGTGCGGGTTCGACGCCTTCGAGGTCGAGGTTCCAGTGACCTTTCCCGCTCTCGGTGAAGCGGTCCCCGAGCGATCCATGGGGCACGTGGGGGCGTCCGGTTGCCGAGTCGACCAGGACCGGCTTCCAAGCCGCCGCCTCCGTCTCGATGCCGAGGTCCTCGGCGGTGACGAACTTGTCAGGGACCCATGCACCGTCCTGCTCGCGCAGTCGAACCAGGTAGGGCAGGTCGGTGTACTGCTGGACGTAGTCGATGAAGCGAGGCACCTGCCGGTCAACGAAGAACTCCTTGAGCACGACGTGGCCCATGGCCATGCCAAGGGCACCGTCGGTCCCCGGATGCGGGGCGAGCCACTCGTCGGCGAACTTGGTGTTGTCGGCGTAGTCGGGGCTGACGACGACGACCTTCTGGCCCCGGTAGCGAGCCTCAGTCATGAAGTGAGCGTCCGGCGTCCTGGTCACCGGGACGTTAGAGCCCCACATGATGAGGTAGCTGGAGTTGAACCAGTCGGCTGACTCAGGTACGTCGGTCTGGTCGCCGAAGACCTGTGGCGATGCGACGGGGAGGTCGGCGTACCAGTCGTAGAACGAGAGCATCGCGCCGCCGAGCATGCTGACGAACCGGGCACCGGCTGCGTGTGAGGCCATGGACATCGCCGGGATGGGGCTGAAACCAAAGACCCGGTCAGGGCCGTACTTCTTGATGGTGTGCACATGTGCAGCTGCGACGAGCTCGGCGACTTCCTCCCAGTGGGCGCGCACCAGGCCACCCTTGCCGCGGGCACGTTGGTAGCGGCGACGCTTTTCGGGGTCGTCGACGACAGCGGCCCACGCCACCACGGGATCGCCGTGCAGCTTCTTCGCCTCCCGGTACATCTCGAGCAGGACGCCGCGGACGTAGGGGTAGCGCAGTCGCGTGGGGGAGTAGGTGTACCAGCTGAATGCGGCACCCCTTGGGCAACCGCGAGGCTCGTACTCCGGGGAGTTCGCGCCGATCGAGGGATAGTCGGTCTGCTGCGTTTCCCATGTGATGATGCCGTCCTTGACGTACACCTTCCACGAGCACGATCCCGTGCAGTTGACACCGTGCGTCGACCGCACGACTTTGTCGTGGCTCCAGCGGTCGCGGTAGAAGATGTCACCTTCGCGGCCGCCTTCATGGGTGATCGTGCGGAGGTCGCCCGAGACCTCGGACCGGCGGAGCAGTCGTCCGGCCTTGACGAGCAGGTCAGCGGCAGGGCCATCGGTACGAGCGGTCATGAGGTTTCCTTCGTCTCTTCGTGGGTGACCTGGGGTATGGCTGGCCCGAGGTGGGCGACGCAGAGCCCGGGGCGGGCGTCGATGTCGAAATCGCGCACCGCAAGGCCTGACTCGGTGACTGCTAGCGACCCGCGCATCAGGCCGAGATGGATCTCACACACGCCGGGAAAGGCCTAGCGAATGGC
>JANLWJ010000447.1:0-9304 GCA_031364455.1 Actinomycetes bacterium
CACAACATCAGAAAATCACACGTCTCAAAACAACAAAACGTATATAAACACCTGAACAGGCAGCACCAGACGCTGCAAGACAGCGCGGGAGGACTGCTGGGTGGACTCGCTCACTCTGAGACTCCTCCGCTGACGAAGGCAGCGCCTCCGGTGAAATGTGGCCGTAGAACATTGTCGAAGCGCGAGAGCGCCGAACCGATTGCCATGTGCATGTCGAGGTACTTGTAGGTGCCGAGCCGCCCGCCGAAGAGGACATCACGCTCGCCGGCTGCCAGATCGCGGTAGGCCAAAAGTCGTTCGCGGTCTTCAGCGGTGTTGATCGGGTAGTACGGCTCGTCGTTCCCCTCTGCTGCCCGGGAGAACTCGCGCATGATCACGGTCTTGTCGCTCGGGTAGTCGCGCTCGGGGTGGAAGTGCCGGAACTCGTGGATCCGGGTGAAGGGGACATCCTCGTCGGCGTAGTTCATGACTGACGTCCCCTGGTAGTCGCCGGTGGGGAGGACCTCACGCTCGAAGTCGAGCGTTCGCCATCCAAGGTGACCCTCGGAGTAGCCGAAGTACTGGTCGACCGGGCCGGTGTAAACGACCGGGACCTGGCCAACGATGTCAGCCCTGCGGTCGAAGAAGTCGACGTTGAGCTCGATGGAGATGTTGGGGTGGTCTGCCATCCGTTCCAGCCATGCGGTGTACCCGTCGACGGGGAGACCTTCGTAGGTGTCGTTGAAGTAACGGTTGTCGAAGGTGTAGCGCACCGGCAGCCGCGTGATGATCTCCGGCTGAAGCTCGGTGGGATCGGTCTGCCACTGCTTCAGGGTGTAGCCGCGGATGAACGCTTCATACAAGGGGCGGCCGACCAGCGAGATGGCCTTCTCCTCGAGGTTGGCTGCAGTGGCCGAGTCGAACTCGGAGGCTTGCTCTGCGACGAGCGCCCTGGCCTCGGCCGGGCTGAACGCCTTGCCGAAGTAGGAGCACATCGTCCCGAGGTTGATCGGCATCGAGTAGGTCTGTCCCTTGAACTGCGTCCAGACCTTGTGCTGGTAGCCGGTGAACGACGTGAACCGGTTCACGTACTCCCACACCCGCTCATTCGAGGTGTGGAACAGGTGCGCCCCGTAGCGGTGGATCTCGATGCCCGTCTCGGGATCGAGTTCGCTGTAGGCATTGCCGCCCATGTGGTCGCGGCGATCGAGGATGGTGACCTTGAGGCCGAGCTCGGTAGCAGCTTGTTGGGCGATGGTGAGCCCGAAGAACCCCGAACCGACGACGACCAGGTCTGTCACGAAATCTCCGCATGCAGTGGCGACAAGGGCAGAACAGGGCACGTCAGGGCCCTGCTGACCGGACCAACCAGCCCAGACCAGTCCAGTCCAGCCTACCGGGGCCGAACCCAGGCCGAGGCCGCGGCCGCGCCGTTCACCCGGCCGGCTGACCCCCGTTACGCGAGCCACGGGGCGCAATCACCCTGCGGTAGGCAAATCGGCGAAGGGACTCAGGCACCAGGCGGTACCCGCCGCGCACCGCGAGGTTGCGCAGGTACTGGGGACGGGAGGTGAATCCGGCCGCCCGGAACTGACGCTGCAGCACGATCTCGCTACGCAGAAGCTGCCACCCTCCGCGGCGCGCATAGGCGCCAGCACCCACCCGGTACTTGACCAGCGGCTCGGCCACATTGGCCACTCGTGCACCGGCGTCGATCATCCGGGCGAAGAGCCAGTAGTCCTCCATGAGCGGCAGGTCTTGGTAGCCGCCGACCGCCTGAACCATGGACCGGCGGTAAACCACCGTCGGGTGGTTGAAGGGGTCGTGGAAGCGCGACCACGAGCGGATCTCGTCCTCCCCGAGCGGCGGGGTGCGGCGTCCGACGATGTCGTCCTCGTGCTCGTGGAACTCCAGCAGCGCACTGCCGACGAGATCGAACCCTTCTGCGAGTAGCGGGATCTGGATCGCGAACCGCTCAGGAAGACTCACGTCGTCGGCGTCCATGCGGGCAACGATCTCGTGCGCGCAAGCTGCGAGCCCGGCATCCAGTGCGTGTCCCAGGCCGATGTTGTCGGCGAGAGCAACGACGTTGACCGGCACCGGTGACGTAGCCACCAGGTCGTCGATCACCGACTGAAGGCGGGGCGGCACAACACCGTCGCGGACCAGGACGACCTCGTCCGGCTTCAACGTCTGCTCGTCCACCGCGCTGGCGAAAGCTCGACGCAGATGTTCGGGATCATCAGCGTGGTACGTCGGAAGCAACAGGGAGAATGGAACGCCTGTGCCACTCACGAGGGCGTCTGCCCGGACGGTTCGACAGCCGGGATCGGCGCACCCGCAGCAGCCATCACCTCATGCGTGTCTCGAGGGGCCTTCCGGGCACCGTCGACCAGCCCGCGGCGAAGTCCTGCGAACAGGACGCCGCGCTGCTCGGACGCGGTGAAGGTACGAGCCCAGCGACGCAAGGTCGACCCGGCGTACAGCGCCTTCTCGGTCGGCGCCAGGCCGTCGCTGCGGGTGAACGTCCAGACCTTGTTGCGCACCTCGAAGTAGAAGCGCTCACCGGGATCGGCGTCGGTCGAGCCGAAGGTCTTCGTGCGGTGCTCGACCACGCTGGCGGGGCAGTACAGCCCCACCCGGTCACGCAGCAGCCGGGTGGTGAACTCGAAGTCGTCGTTCCAGAGGAAGAAGTCGGCCTCGGGCAGTCCCACCGTCCGAACCGCATCGGACGCGATGAGAAACGACACGAAGGACGCCGAACGCACCGGGACGCACCCGATGGCGGTGGCGGCAGCGAAGTCCGTGCGAGAAGCACCCGGCCTGGCGCGCGGCGTGTTCATCGGGTGGTCGCGGCCGTCGGTCCAAACCACTTTGCTCGCGACGCCAGCCGGCGTGGGACCGGCGTACTCGTCGTGCGCACGCACCAGCTCTTCGAGCGCCGTCAGAGAGGGAACAGTGTCGTCGTCCATCAGCCACACCACGTCTGCACCGTCAGCGAGCGCGAACGCGATACCCGCCGCGAACCCCCCGGCGCCGCCGGTGTTGGTCGGCAGCGTGTGCAGAACGGCGTCCGGAAACCGGTCGGCCACCATGGCGGAGGTGCCGTCCGTCGAGGCGTTGTCGACTACGTGGAGGCCATCGAGAGGCCGACTCTGGCTCGAGATCGCCGTGAGCGCCTCACCCAACAGGTCACGGCGGTTGTACGCGACGACGACCGCCTGCACGTTGAGCACGCAGCGAGAGTAGTCGACGCCGAAGCCGCGTCCTGGCGTCCTTCGCTACCGTGTCAGCGACGACCCCGACCGATTGCCCATCGACTGCCCCTGAAGAGAGCCCGCATGGCACCCGCCACCGTCTACCTGCACATTGGCTCACCCAAGACGGGGACGACCTACATTCAGGACGTTCTCTGGGCCAACCGTGACGTGCTCGAGGCCGATGGCGTCCTCTTGCCGGGCAGCTCCCGCTACGCGCGCGTCCAAGCGGCTCGCGACCTGCTCAAATGGGAACAGGTCGATGGCGATCTGCCCCAGACCTGGCGCAAATTTGCCGGCGAGGTGAACCGGTGGCCGGGCCGGTCGGCGATCATCTCCCAGGAGTTCTTGTGCTGGGCATCGGCCGACCAGATCGATGCGATGGTCCACTCTTTCCCCAAGAGTCGGGTCGAGATCGTCCTCACGACGCGTGACCTGGCCAGACTCGTGCCAGCCCAGTGGCAGACCGCCATGCGTCAGCGGAACACCTGGACGCTTGACGAGTACGCCGACGCAGTGGCCGGGGCGGCCGAAGGGCAGCAAGGCAAGATGGCTGCGCGCCACTTCTGGCGTCGCCAGGATTATGGCCCGATCCTGCAGCGTTGGGTGGGCGCCGTTGGCCTTGCACATGTGCGGGTGGTGACCCTTCCTGCACCTGGCGGGAACCCGGACGAGCTGTGGAGCCGGTTCTGCCGGGCATGCGACCTCGATCCGGAGGCAACAGCGCCGGGAGCGGTCAGTCACGAGTCGCTCGGCGCCGTCTCCGCCGAGCTGATGCGTCGGCTCAACGCGCACCCGACCATCGAAGAAATGCCGATGCGCACCTACCAGAAGTCCGTCAACGGTGCACTCTCTCGGCGGGTGCTCGGGCAGCGTCGATCGCTGGAGCCGGGTCTGGCACTTCCTGAGGCGCACAGCCCTTGGGCAGAGCGCGAGGCGGCTCGAGTCATCGCAGACATCGAGGCTCTGGGCGTCGAAGTGATCGGAGACCTCGACGACCTACGTCCGCGGCCGGCGAAGAACCCTCCCATCGCCCCTGAAGAGCTGCCGGCGGAGGAGCTTCTGGCGGCAGCGCTCGACGGGCTGGCCGGGCTGGCGGCTGAGCACGCTGAGCTGATGAAGAAGGTCAAGAAGGCGGAGAGCAAGTCTCAGTCACGTACCAAGAAGGTGGCTGCTCCTGTCAAGCGCAGCTTCCTCGGCCGGGTGCGAGGCGCATTGGCCCGGCTGCGGGCCGCTGTTCGCCGCCGCAGGGCGCGACGCTGACCTCCGCCGGTAGCGTGGAGCCCATGGTGCCGCCCATCAGCGATCCCTACGTCGAACACTCGCTGCGCACGTCGATGTTCTTTCCTTCCACCCGGTTATTCGTCGCAGGGAACCCAAAGGCGGCCGGGACGATGTTGCGCTGGTGGCTGCTCGAGGCCCACGGCGTCGATGTGAACGACCGGACCGCCCACTCGTGGTGGGGCGAGTCAGCCCCATTCCAAACCGTGTGGGACGGCGGCATCGACCTGGACTTCACCTGGGGCGATCTCTCTGCCTCCCAGCGCGAGGACGCGCTCACCGCCCCCGACGTATTGACGGTGCTCCCTTTGCGCCACCCCGTGTCGCGCCTCTTCTCGGCGTGGTCGGGCAAGTACCTCATCGACGAGCCCTACTACGCCCAACGGCTGCCTGACGAGTTCCATCCACTTCCCCCATCGATCGACAGCGAGGAACAGGTCAGCGACCTGTTCGAGCAGTTCGTCTTCGACCTGCACCGCGTGGTGTCAGCCGGTGACTTCGAGGTCGTCGATGTGCACTTCTGGCCACAGCACCGGCTGCTGGCGCGTCCCGCTGCAGGTGAAGTCCTAGAGCTTCGGCAGGAGTCGATGCGCGAAGGGCTCAGTGCGATCGCAACCCACCTGCAGTCCCACGGGTTGACCCCTGGTGGGGCACCACGCCTGAATGAGACGGTCGTCCCCTACCGCGCCGAACTCGTCAGTGACCTCGCCCTCAAGCTGACGTCCGAGCTCTACACCGCAGACTTCGAACGGTGGCGGTACGCCCATGAGCGTCCAACCAGCAGCTCGCGTGCCGTCGACATCGACTGGCTCAACGACGTGCGGGGACGCAACGGCCGCTACGGCGTCCTGCATCGCGCGCTGATGCAGGTGCGCGATGAGAACGCGGCTCTTCAGGGCGAGGTCGCACATCTGCACGGCCGCGAGCACGAGCTGCTCGACAGCACTTCGTGGAAGGTGACCGGCCCCCTTCGCTGGGTCAGCGACAAGACCAGGCGCTGATCGCAGCCCAGACGTGCGAGAAGGCGCCGAACCCTCCGCAGGGATCGGCGCCTCCCCTCTTGGGGTGTCAGTTGGTCATGGGCCAGCGAGGAAAGCCAGACCGTTTGTCATTGGCCGCTCGCAGGAATTTGCACACGCGCTTGTGTCGACCCGATAGAGGTCACGTCGCGTCCACTTTCCAGCAGTGCTTCGGGTGTAGAGAGTTGTCGAACCACCACCATCGAGCTCGTACGCGTTTACCATGCCGAGCTTCTTGGCAATGTTTGCCGCGTTCGCCAGACCGAAGCCACCAACACGAAGGCCCACACCGTCGAAGCCTGTGCCCGGGACAGTGAAGCTGCGCCACATGCCTTTGCCGTTCCAGCCCACGAACGTTCGCGGCCGGGCCGCCTTGGAGTGGTCGTACGCGTTGCACCCCAGCGGACCAGCGACGCCGCCCTCCACCAGTGGGAGCCCGCGACCGACACCGGTGAAGAGCTTCACGCCGGTGTCGGTGCTCTGTTTGATGTTCACCCTGACCTTGGTCCCAGCGGGCACTCCCACCGTCGCCAACGCCGAGTTGTCTGAGAACGCCAGCACCCGAGTACCGGCCTTGACCGGGTCGCCGAGCTGAGCGGTGTTCTTCGTCGACGAACGGATGCTCTGGATCTTGTTACGCGAGCCGAGTACCCACTCGACAGCACCAGCCGGCCTGGGAACGACCGCTTTGCCGTCGGTACCAAGCGCCCCGCTCCAGTCGGTCGTGTAGATGTTCACGCCGCCGCCAATGATGTTGTGCCAGTTCATTGACACGACGGGCACAGCTGCCGCGGTCGCCAGGTCTGGCTGAATCGACCCGCGAACGGCCATCCAACCGCCGAACGGCATCTTGTCGGTGTCGATGCCGACGACCCTCTGACGCTTGGTCGTCCCGCGAATCACCCTGCCGTCGCGAACCATCGGCCCGCGGGCCATCTCGATGCTGGTCTCGTAGCGGATGTCGGGAAAGATGAAGAAGTCACCGTTGATGGCACCGAGCGCCTGAGGTTGCTGGCTCTTCACCATGTCGCCGATGACCTGGCGCTCGCCAACCTTGTCGTTGATCAACGACGGGTAAGCACCCGATGGGTACGAAGTCATGATGACCTTCGCGGTCTGGTCGTAGCCCCCCTTCGCGGCCCCCTTCGCGATTGCCGTGTAGCGCCGCAGGATGCCGCCTCCGGCGAAGCGCTGCGTCGAGTCGAGTGTCTTGCTCGTCTCGATACGGCACGGGCGCGACGCATCTGCCTCGTCTGCTGGTGCGACGGCGACTGCCAACGTGGCAACGAGCGCGCTGGCGCCGATCATGGCCACTGTGCGGACAGCGGTAGGTGGTGTGAGTTCCATAGTTGATTTCTCCCCAAAGTGGACGGCTCGTCCCCTGAGCCGGCCGTGCGACCGTAACCCAGAGCAACCCCTCACGTGACCTGGGGCACAAGAATTGGCCGAACGGTCACCCCAGTGCCTCAGGTTCATTACCCACGGTGACGGCGCCGCTACTGACCCCCCACTCAGCTCAGAGCGCCGTAGACCGCCTTGGCAGTGGTCCGACCACACGATGCCGGCGCATAGCCTGATGTCATGAACCAGGGTGGAGTGAGGGCAAGACTTGTCGGCGCCGCGGCCTTTGCGGTGCTGCTGATCGTGAGTGGTTGCGGTTCGGACACCGAGCCGGCAGCTGGCGAGCCAACGCCTTCGGCCTCGGAGGCCACGCCCGCACAGTCAAAACCGTCGAACCAGCCCAACCCGTGCATCGGTGACCCGGTTGGCAAACAGGCACCGCCGAACTCAGGCCCTGAGACCGATGGCTATCTGGGGCTCTCCGAGCCAGAGGCCGAGAAGTACGCCTCCGAGCAGGGTCAGACCATTCGCATCGCCGGCCGCGATGGTGAGTGCTTCGCCCTCACGATGGACTACCGCGACAACCGGGTGAACCTCTATCTCGAGGACGACGTTGTCGTTGCCGCCATGATCGGCTGACCGCGAGGCGAGGTACGGCGGTGGTTGACCGGCCACCGATACGGCAGGATCGGGGTATGGCCTCCTTCACCACAGACGATGTCGCTTCTGTCACCACAAACGTCGACGCGATCGCTGACCAACTCGTCGCACTCTCGCATGAGCTGTCCGCCGACCCCGAGCTCTCCTACGAAGAGCATCGCGCGGCCGCTCGCTGTGCCGACCTGCTGGAGAAGCACGGGTTCGAGGTCGAGCGCGCGAGCTATGGACTGCCGACGAGCTTCGCGGCCCGACTCGGCACCGGCGAGACCCACGTCGTCATATGTGCTGAGTACGACGCCCTGCCTGGTGTGGGACACGCCTGCGGCCACAACATCATCGCCGCGTCGGGCCTCGGGGCCGGGATCGCGCTGGCACCACTGCTCGACGCCGCGAACATGCGGATCACCGTCTTGGGAACGCACGCCGAAGAGGTTGGTGGCGGCAAGGTCGAGCTGATCAACGCAGGAGCGTTCGACGATGCGGATGCGGCGATGATGATGCACCCGTCGCCCTTTGATGACTACGGCCCCGCAGCGCTGGCGTGCGAAGAGTGGGTGGTCGTAAACCACGGCAAGGCATCCCACGCGTCCGGATCTCCCGAGCTTGGGCTCAACGCGCTGGACGGTGTCATCGCCGGGTACAACAATATCTCGCTGCTGCGTCAGTCGTTCCGCAAGTGGCAGCAGGTGCACGGCGTCATCGTGGACGGCGGCAAGGCTCCCAACGTCATCCCCGAACGCGCCGAGGCGTCCTACTACCTGCGCGCCGTGACGATGGAAGACCTCGAGGACCTGCGGACGCGGGTGCGCGCTTGCCTGGAGGGTGCGGCGCTGGCGACCGGGACGACGGTGGAGATCAGCGTCAACGGGTACGTGTTCGAGGCGCTGAGGCGCAACGACGTGCTGGTCGACACCTTCTCCGCAGCGTCCGAGGCGATTGGGCGCAAGCACTACCCCGATCCCGCCGGTGACGAGCTCGGCGGGTCCACCGACTTCGGCAATGTGAGCCAACGTGTGCCGGGCCTCCACGCCGACATGGCGGTCTACTGCTACCCGGCCGTCAACCACCAGCACGAGTTCGCAGCTGCGTGCATCTCACCCGAGGGTGACAAGACGATGCTCGAGGGGGCCAAGGCTTTGGCGTTGACCGCGCTCGCAGTGGGGGCCGACCCGTCGATGGTCAAGGGGTAGCCGTACTACTCCGGGGAACGCCGCGCGACGTAGACGGTGTTCGTCGCCTGCCGACCGACCAGCGCGCTGTCGAAGCGCACTACCTCGGCCCGTACGTCGACGAAGACGGCCTCGAGTTCAGCGGTGTACGCCGCGTCCGGTGGGTCGTTCGACCACAGGCTGAACACTCCACCCGGTCGCAGGTGCTCGGCGAGACGCTGGATGCCGATCGGCTCATAGAAGCCGGCGTGGCTCGGATGCAGTAGCTCACGGGGCGAGTGGTCGATGTCGACGATCACCGCGTCGAACTGCCGGCCAGGCGCATCTGCATCGAACCCGTCGCCGGCAGCGAGCGCGAAGAAGTCGCCCTGGACCAATCGACACCGGGAGTCGGAGGTGAGCGGCTCACCGAGCGGCAGCAGATGGCGCTCGTGCCAGTCGATCACCTGGCCAAGTGCGTCCACGACGACAAGCGAGCGAACACACTGGTCTGCAAGGACAGTGTTCGCGGTGTAGCCGAGGCCTAGTCCGCCAACAACCACGTCGAGATTGTCGCCCTCGATCTCGGCCAAGGCCAGCCGAGCCACTTCTTCCTCAG
>JANLWJ010000539.1:0-3299 GCA_031364455.1 Actinomycetes bacterium
ACCAGCAACAGCGGTGTGACCTTGGTATCGGAGTACTCCGGCAGCCCCTTCATCCGATCGACCAACGCCGCACTGCGGCTGACATCAACCTCGACCCACTCAGCTACCGCTGGAATCGTGGCTGCGCTCTCCGTCATTGCCGCCGCCATCGAGCGCATCACGCCGCGCACCGGCTCTCGGCGATCGCCGCCGACCACTCCGCCCGCATCTGTCGACCCCGAACCCGCAAGCTGCAAGCTCGCAGCAGACTCAACGTCATCGCGGGTCACCGTGCCGTCTCGACCGGTGGGTCGCACCCCGGAGAGATCGATCCCCAGTTGTTTGGCGAGTCGCCGAACCGGTGGCTTCGCCCGCGCGGTCACCGTCGAAGCACCGTCGCCAGCAAACTTCGCCTCCGCTGCACGCCCCACCTCAAGGCCACCGTGACGCACCGGCTTGACGGGCTCTCCCGGTGGTCCAGCCTCAGGGCGCTCGGTGCCATGCGGGCTCGGTGCACCGACCCGGCGCCTGCGACGTGTCGCTGCCTCGGCGACGCCGTAGCCGACAAGGAGTGGGCCACTGCCTTCTGCTGGCGAGGAGTCTGCGATCAGGGCCCCTGAGGGTGGAGCCTCAGCTACAGCATCGGCGCCAGCTTCACTCGCGATCGTCACCAGCGGCGCGCCGACCGGCAGGAGATCTCCGACTGACGCGTGCAGCGCGACGACGGTGCCGGGGTAGGGCGACGGCAGCTCGACGGCAGCCTTCGCCGTCTCGACCTCGACCAGCGGTTGATTGACCGCAACGGTGTCACCGGTTGCCACCAGCCACCGCAACACCTCGCCCTCGGTCAGCCCTTCGCCAAGGTCCGGCAGGCAGAACTTCAGCTCGTTCGGCATGGTCCTCTCCTCAATACGCCAGCGAGCGGTCAACGGCATCGAGCACGCGGTCAAGGTCAGGCAGGTAGTGCTGCTCAAGTCGCGACGGCGGGTACGGCGTGTGGAACCCGCCGACGCGCAGCACCGGTGACTCCAGCTCGAAGAAGCAGTCCTCGGCCACAGCCGCCGCAACCTCAGCGGCCATCCCCAGGAAGACCGTCGCCTCGTGCGCGACGACACAGCGCCCTGTTCGACGAACAGACGAGGTCACGGTCTCGAGGTCGAGCGGTGCCAACGAGCGAAGATCGACCACCTCAATGCTCGTCCCGTCTCCCTCCGCGGCTGCTGCCGCCTCCAGGCACGTTCGGACCATGGGGCCGTAGCTGACCAACGTCACGTCCGTACCCGCGCGCACAACGCGCGCCGACCCCATCGGCAACGTTGGAGGCGCTGCGATGTCAACCTCCGCCTTGTCCCAGTAGCGCCGCTTTGGCTCGAGGAAGATGACCGGGTCATCGGACGCAACAGCCTGCTGGACAAGGTGAAACGCGTCAACCGGATTCGAGGGTGTCACCACCCGAAGCCCCGCGGTGTGCGCGAAGTACCCCTCGGGTGACTCGCTGTGGTGTTCAACCGCTCCGATTCCGCCACCGAACGGCAGGCGCACGGTCACGGGCATCTTCACCTGGCCGGCCGACCGCGCGTGCATCTTCGCCAACTGGCTCACGATCTGGTCGAAGGCGACGTACACAAAGCCGTCGAACTGGATCTCCACCACTGGTCGATAGCCGCGCATCGCCATGCCGATTGCCGCGCCAAGGATCGACGACTCCGCGAGCGGCGTGTCGATGACGCGCTGCTCACCGAAGTCCTTCTGCAACCCATCCGTCACCCGGAAGACCCCGCCAAGTCGTCCGATATCCTCGCCCATCAGCAGCGTTTTGGGATCGTTTTCCAACGCGCTGCGAAGACCTGCGTTGATCGCGCGGGCCATCGTCAATGTCTCGGTCATCGGGCGTCCTCGACCGCAAAACCAGCAAGGTAGTGCGCATACTCTTCTTGCTGTCGCTCCACCAGCGAATGCGGCTCGGCATAGGCGTGCACAAACATCTGGTCAACGCTTGGATCCGGAAGCGCGCGGACACCGTCCCGCAGCCGTTGAGCCAACTGCTCCGCCTCGCTGTCGAGCTCAGCGAAGAATGCGTCATCGACCAGCTGCTGTTTATGCAAGAACGACCGAACTCGCTCCAGAGGGTCTCGCAGCCGCCATGCCTCAACGTCAGAGTCGAGGCGGTAGCGCGTTGGGTCGTCCGACGTCGTGTGTGCCCCCATCCGGTAGGTGAATGCCTCAACCAATGCTGGCCCACCCCCGTCGCGCGCACGCTGCAGCATGTGTCGACTCACCGCCAGACAGGCCAGCACGTCATTGCCATCGACCCGTACGCCTGGGAAGCCGAACCCCCAGGCTCGCTGGAAGAGCGGGATTCGCGTCTGGCGTTCGAGTGGTTCAGAGATCGCCCACTGGTTGTTCTGACAGAAGAACACCACCGGCGCGTTGAACACGCTCGCCCAGATGAATGACTCGTTGACGTCACCCTGGCTGCTGGCGCCGTCGCCGAAGAAGACCATTGCCGCGTTGTCCACCGCGTCGTGCTGCAACCCCATCGCATAGCCGACGGCCTGCGGGCACTGGTCGCCGATCACGATCGTGTAGAGCGCGAAGCCGTGGTCCTCGGGGCTCCAGCCGCCGTTGGTCGTTCCCCTGAAGAGTCCGAGCAGCGTGAGTGGGTCGACGCCGCGGCACCAGGCCACCCCGTGCTCGCGGTAGGTGGGAAACGCCATGTCACCGGGGATCAGGGCTCGACCGGCACCCACCTGCGCGGCCTCCTGGCCCAGCAGCTGTGCCCACAGCCCGAGCTCGCCCTGCCGCTGCAGCGCCGTCGCCTCC
Source organism: Actinomycetes bacterium (assembly GCA_031364455.1). Taxonomy (GTDB): domain Bacteria; phylum Actinomycetota; class Actinomycetes; order JAHEKZ01; family JAHEKZ01; genus JAHEKZ01. Next base: position 2,803 of record JANLWJ010000539.1, read on the forward strand.
GCGTCCACCCGGCGAACCAGCACAAGGTCGCGGTAGAGCGCGCGCAGCTCGTCATCGGTGACGTCGAGGGGGAAGTCTGCGTTCTCGACTCGTTCGCCTTCAGGCGTCAGGAGCTGGACGAAGGTGTCGTCGGGAGCGTGCGTCGGAATCGCCATTCAGCGCCTCCTGCCGGCCGGGGAGCAGGATCACTGCGCCGACCGCTCGGGTCACCGGGGTGTCCGGTACCCCCATCTTCTGCCTGATCGGCCACTGAGGGAAACACCCTCACGGGTAGTTATGCCCGGGGCGCTCAGTCGTGGTGGTGCTTGGCCATGCCGTGACCCTTGGCCTTGCCGTGACTCTTGCTCTTGCCGGGGCGGTCCTTGTCATGACCCTTGCCCTGCTGGTACCCCTTGTGGTTGCCACTGTTCCCGGGCTTGTCCGGCTTCCCGGGCTTGTCCGGCTTCCCAGGCTTGTCCGGCTTCCCAGGCTTGTCCGGCTTCCCAGGCTTGTCCGGC
>JANLWJ010000479.1:0-1892 GCA_031364455.1 Actinomycetes bacterium
GTCGCCTGCCGGGAACGCGGGGCTATACAGGCCGGGAACGATCAGGTAGCTCTCGGCGGCTTGCCCGGCCCCGCCTGGAGGGACCTGTGTCCAGGTCACCGACCAGGCATCGGCCATGTCGATGGTGTCCAGCGTGGCGCACGACGGTCCGCCGGCGGTGAACGTCAGCAATGTCAGCTCGATCCGTTTGGTGGAGTCGCGCAGGAACGTGATGTTGATGTCGGCGTCGAAGCCGGCTGTTTCGTTCGTTGCCGTGGTCCGCAGCGGGATCAGCCCGTCAGTCTGCGGGTTGAAGAACCTGCATGTCTCGACCGCGGCGGCAAGTCCGCCGTTGGCGGCTGCGGTCGGCAGGACTGCGACGTTGTCGACTTTGGCTACTCCGCCGATGTCCAGTGTTCCCCCAGCCACGAAGTCATCGCGGGTGCGGGTTTTCCAGGAGTATGACAGAACAGGCGCGAACGTCGCCGCGGTTGCCAGAGCCACCGCTGATGTCGGCGGTTCGGTCAGCTGTGGTAAGGCGTTGTCGGCAATTGTCGTCGGCGGTTCTGTCGGGTGTGGTGCGGCGTTGTCGGCGACTGTGGTCACGCTCGCCTTGTCTGTCCCGGTTCCACCGCAGGCAGCGAGCCCAGACAATGCGGCAGCAAGTATCAACGTTCGATTTCGCATCCTTGCACCCTTCCGTCGGCGTCCCAGCGTAGTGATCTCGTAGGACGATTTTCGCACCCCATGGCGGCCCAGTCGGATACTCACAGCTGCATACCGCGGAATTCAGCGACCGCCAAGGGGTGTCCCGGTTCTGCCAGCTCTGCGTGCGGTTTCCGTCTGTTGCAAAGGCATTCTGCATACGTTCAGCTCAGCTCAAGGAATAGGTGGCGCACGCTCTGGCAGCAGCGCGCCTCCACTCCCACCGTTTCAACCGCACCTCGATCGGGTCGCTCCTGCGAATTCTGAACGCGGATCGACGATTCATTGACCCCGCTGGAGGCGTTGCCATCATCACCGAGATCGGACACACCTGGAGAAGGGGAAGTCTGTTCGTACTTGCGTATGCACGGTCACTCGTGGGAGTCGTTTGCGCCATCCTCACCGTTCGCATTCCATTGTTGATCACCTCGGTACGACACTCAGCGATCTGGGAACAGAGATGGCTCCAGATCATTGCCGCCGGCCGTAGCTTTCCGGGCGCGTGGCCGGAGGTGCCTGACGCCGAGTCCGTGGAGGAGGACGCGACCTTTCGACTCACCGACGACGACACCATTGAGACAGTCGTCGCGCGGTACCGAGAACAGATTGGCGCCCCGAACGCGATCATGGGCAGCTTGGATCTCGATGCGCCATGTGCCCGGGCCGACTTGGTCAATGAGAACCTGCGGTGAGTCGCCGTGCATATGATCGAAGAGACCGCTCGTCACGCCGGCCACGCCGACATCATCCGCGAGACCATCGACGGCACTCGCGGCAGCTGACAACCGCCTCGTCCAAACCGTCAGAGGCTGCCTGATCGGCACCAGGTTGGGCGACGCTTCTGCGCCAGAATGCGCTCACCGAACGACGTCGCATTCGCGGTTGTTCGCGCACCCTGAACGGGCCGAGGCGGCCCCGTTTGCTTGCGTCAATCGATGCACCGCGCTGACGCGCTTTCCCCCGTCAGCGTTGAGCGGTGCTTGAACGTCACGTCCAGTGTTTGGGTGGCTCCTTGCCTGTTCGAGATGTCGGACTCACTGTGGCTACCGGGGCGAACACGAAGCAGATGATCCGACCAATGGTTGACCTCGACTACTACTGATCAGGGTCGGAGCACGCCCGCCAGTACTGCACGCACATGGTGGAGTGGTGCAAGTTCGGACCGGCGGCTGACAGCGACCTCGTGCCGGCTGCCTCCCGAGCCGCTG
>JANLWJ010000504.1:0-8317 GCA_031364455.1 Actinomycetes bacterium
TGCGTCCTTCGCTTCGAATTCTGTTTCAACTAAGAGCCATCCGCGATGGCCCCCGACTTAGTTATTTGGGCCGCTTAGCGCCGTATTTCGAACGGCGCTGACGGCGGGCGGAGACGCCCTGCGTATCGAGCACGCCGCGAATGATCTTGTACCGGACGCCGGGGAGGTCTTTCACGCGGCCACCACGCACGAGCACGATCGAGTGCTCCTGCAGGTTGTGGCCGACGCCTGGGATGTACGCGGTGACCTCGATGCCGGAGGTCAGCCGGACACGTGCCACCTTGCGGAGCGCAGAGTTCGGCTTCTTCGGGGTGGTCGTGTAGACGCGCGTGCAGACGCCGCGGCGCTGCGGGCTTCCCTTGAGCGCGGGCGTCTTGCTCTTGTCGACCTTGTCCTGACGGCCCTTGCGGACCAGCTGCTGGATCGTAGGCACCGGTGCGTCTTTCCCGTTCGTCGTCGAGTACAGAAGTCGTGCGCGAGAGGCTCCGGGTGGGACCTCCCACCCCCGCGCCCGGGCGTGTCGCGCTGTCTGCACAGCGCGAACACCCGAAATGAGGGCTGATACATGGGACCATGCGGCGCCCTGCGGCGTCCTCGCTGCCGGTTCCACACCGAAGTGCGGGCCGAACGAGGGGCGTGCGGGCAGGCACGGCAGCCTGGTATGACCCAGGCACAGGGGATGAGACTACCGAGTGGCCCCGCGAACGGTCAAAACGGGGCCTATCCCTGGTCCTAGAGACCGGGCCAATCAGTCGGTCAGCGACCGATCCAGAGCGCGATCGCAAACGCGGACAGGAAGGCGACGACCATCGCGACCAGGACCAAGTGGATCCACGCTACCCATCGGGCGCCGGTCACCAGTCCCCTGCCGGAGAGCTCAGCCGGTCGGGCGTCGATCGCCTTCTCGGCGCTCCTGGCCAGAAAGAGCGCCACGATCGCCAGCACGATCGGCCCTACGAACCACGAAAGGACGGCGCAGACGAGAGCCGCAACGGCTTTCCCATCGGTCTCAGGCACCCCGCCGATAACCGGGGCGACCGGCTGGGATGGGAAGGCCGCACCTAGGGTCGGGTAGACCGCCGTGGGGTGCGCTGGTTCAACGGGGGCGACGAGCGGCTCTGCTCCTACCGGGACGTTGGGGCCAGGCAGCGGCGGGAGGTCAGGAGTTTCGGTCACCTGCTCATTCTTGCTCACAAGTGGCCGCCCGTGGGAAGCCGGGAGATTCCTCAGCAAGCGCACGCCGCCGGCCGTGCGGTGATAGGAATGGGCTCGTGCCGCCGGGGGGCTTACGAGGAGGACGTCATGGCCAGGACCAGCTCGCGTTCACTGATGACGACGGGGATTCTGCTTTCGACCATCGCGGTGGCCGCCGGGGTGGCGCCAGCAGCCACCGCAGGGACAACGCAGACGTGGCACATCATGGGGGCCGACATCGTCGAGAACGCCCGGCTCACCGAGGACGTCATCAAGGCCATCGACTCGTCCATCACCACCGTCGAGTACCGCAAGGGTGGTGAAGGAAACATCGAGGTCTGTGGATTCCAGCGCACCGAGCATATCTCGGCGTCCCGGCAGGCACGGTGGACGACACCTGACCGGACGGGATCGACGCTCATCCTGCAGTTCCGCGCCATCGTTGACGGGGGGAACGCCTTCACTCGACTCAAGCAGGCCTACGTAAACTGCACCGCCGACACCTTCGGTGGCACGGCGCCGGCAAACCGCGTAACGGTCAACGGCAGTTACTCCAAGAAGAAGAAGCAGCTCAAACTCGGATGGGCCATCTACACGTCCAGCGCCAAGACAGATACCCTTCGCGCCGAGGGTTTGGCCGTCAAGCGCGCTGGCGGTGCGCTGATCATCACCCGGTCGATCACCAAGGACATCACCACCCTGAACCACGCGGTCAACAAGAAGCTCACTGCTCGCCAGTTCGCCAAGTACAAGGCCGCCGCTTTCTCCTGATTTACCTTGCCAACCCTTATCGTTGATCGATACCATCGATCAACGATAAGGAGCCGTGATGAGCGATCCCAAGCCGGGCCTTGACGCCCGAGCCGACAAGGATTGGGGTCTGCAGTTCATCGCCGGCTTCATCCTGATGACTGGCATCGCACTGGCCGTCTTCGGGCTCGTGGTAGTCCCCGCTACCGAGGTGATGACTGACAACGGTGGCACCGTGACAATCACTTCCGATCTAGCGCGTGCACCAGAAATTAAGGCAATCGTCCCCTCAGATGCCGTAATCCAGGGTGCTGACCTGTCATTGGCGTCCGACGAACTCCAGCTCAGCGTGCAATCCCTGCCCACCGGCCTTCGCCTGCTTGCCGGCGCCCCACTGTCCTGGCTCACCTTCTGTCTCTTCGTTGCAGCCAGGATGCTTTTCGGGCTGCTTCGCTCCATCGGTCAAGGACGCCCCTTCGAGAAGCAGAACGCCCCTCGGCTGTCTATTCTCGCCGCCCTAGCTATCGCAGGACCACTGATCTTTCGTGCGCTCGAGTCCCTAGCCGCCTCAGCGGTGCTCAAGCACCTCGACCTGGCTGGGGGAAACCTGTGGCCGCCGTCGATCTGGGTTGTCTGGCCGTTTGCCGTGGCCGTCCTGCTGGCGGCGTTGGCGCGCGCCTTCCGCTACGGCCGACAGCTACAGTCCGATGTCTTGGGCCTGGTCTGATGCCACCGGACGAAGAGCACCGCGTTGTCTGCCACCTCGACGAGCTGCTGGAAAGCCGTGGACTCACCCTGACCGAGCTCGCTGAACGGGTCGGCGTCACCGTCGTCAACCTCTCGGTGCTTAAGAACAACCGCGCACGCGCTATTCGCTTCAGCACGCTCACCGCGCTCTGTGACCAGCTCCAGTGCCAACCGGGTGAGCTGCTCTCCGTCGAGTAGACAATCGGTGGCCCCTCCGAGCGTTGAAGACTGCCGCGAAGGTCAGACTGGTCTGAGCGACCGGCCCTTGTCACATGCGTGAGCGTTCGGTACATCCGGGCCCGGATTCTGGCCCGCCGATGTACCGAGCCCTCACATAAGCGCGAACCGGCGACGCCGCCGGCCGCGCGACGGCCCGGCCACTCCACGATGGCGCGTCGACGGGTAGCAACTCCCCCCAAGGCGCTGAGGCGCCACCTAGCAAACTTCAGGACAGGTGGTGTCCGAGAAAGGCAATCTCGTCGGGTGCGACCCGCATCCAGTAGGTCGCATCGTGGAAACCGCTGTCTACGGCTCCGGCAGGAGGCCGTGGAAGGGCGTCGATGAACGCCTCGACATTCGGCGCGAACGAGTCGTCATCACCGATATCGATCCGGAGCGGGATTCCTTGCAAGTCCCCCACCTTCGTGAAGATGTTGTTTCTCTCGAAGTCAGCGGCATCATCGAAGACATCCGGAGCCGTATCCTCGGGCGCCAACCAAAGAGCAGGACTTGTCGCCACGACTGCGCCCACTCGTCCCGCGCCAAGGATGGCGGCGAGAAGGAGCGCGCCGTAGCCGCCCAGCGACCAACCCCAGAGGCCAATTCGTGAGGTGATGAGCCCTCGACTCTCCAGCATCGGCATGAACTCGTCGATGAGCATCGCCTGCGGATCGTCGCCGGAGGCCCGACGGTGCCAGTTGGTGGCACTGCCACCATCGACCGAGGCAATTGCGAAAGGCGGGACTCCGTCAACCTCCGTCGCCCGGGCTAGGTAGTACTGGAGCGAGAGGTCGTGGAACATCCAGGTGTTGTCCTCGTAACGCCCATGCAGCAGCAGGCTCACCGGCAGGTTGGCGCGGTCGTCGAAGCCGGGTGGGTAGGCCACCGTCCAGCCCACCTCGGTATCTCGTGCGCGAGAGTAGAAGGAGCCGGTAACGATCGGACCGGGATCGGCCCGTGGCGCCGCAGGGGGATCCTCCCCGACCAGCGGCAGACCCTGAAGGGCTCGGTTCAGCCGAATCCGCCCGGGAAGGACGTCCTTCTCGACCAGCGCGTACCCGCCGGCGAGCGCCGCAACCCCCGCCGCTCCCCCACCAACGAGCAGAGCGCGCCGGCTGATGGTCACGTCGACACGCTACCCGGCAACAGACGCGCGAAGGCCCGGCCACTCCACAGGGGAGGGCCGGGCCTTTGCGACTGGGTTGCGCGAACTAGCCGCGGTACCCCATGTCGTAGTCCTCGAGCGGAACAGCCTCGCCGGAGTTTCCCCCGAATCCGTAGGCGTAATCGTCGTACCCGACCATCGAGTACATCGCCGCCTTGGCCTCTTCGGTTGGCTCGACCCGCACATTGCTGTAGCGGGCAAGGCCCGTTCCGGCCGGGATGAGCTTTCCGATGATGACGTTCTCCTTCAAGCCGAGCAGCGAGTCGGACTTGGCGTGGATCGCCGCGTCCGTGAGCACTCGCGTCGTCTCCTGGAAGGAGGCCGCCGACAACCAGGACTCGGTCGCCAACGACGCCTTGGTGATCCCCATGAGCTCTGGACGCCCGGACGCCGGGGTACCGGCCTCGGAGACGATCCGACGGTTGTCGGTCTCAAAGCGGGCTCGCTCGACGAGCTCACCAGGCAGCATGTTCGAGTCGCCTGACTCGATGATCGTGACCCGACGAAGCATCTGGCGAACGATGACCTCGATGTGCTTGTCGTGGATCTGCACACCCTGGCTGCGGTATACCTCCTGCACCTGCGCGGTGAGGTACTCCTGCACCCTGCGGGGTCCGAGAATCCTGAGCACGGTCTTCGGATCGACCGCCCCGACGATGAGCTGCTGGCCCACCTCGACGTGGTCGCCCTCGCCGACCAGCAGACGCGAACGCTTGCTGACCTTGTAGGGGAACTCTTCGGTACCGTCATCGGGAACCAGCACGATCTTGCGCTCGCGCTCGGAGTCCTCAATGCGGATCCGGCCACTGGCCTCGGCGATCGGCGCGTTGCCCTTCGGGGTACGTGCCTCGAAGAGCTCGACCACACGCGGCAGACCGTGGGTGATGTCCTCACCAGCCACACCGCCAGTGTGGAAGGTACGCATCGTCAACTGGGTACCAGGCTCACCGATCGACTGGGCAGCGATGATGCCGACTGCCTCACCCACATCGACGAGCTTGCCGGTGGCCAGCGAGCGGCCATAGCAGAAGGCGCAGATGCCCTTCTTGCTCTCGCAGGTGAGAACCGAGCGGACCTTCACCTCGTGGACGCCGGCCTCGACAAGTGCGTCGATGAGCACGTCACCGAGCAGAGTGGTCGCCTTCGCGTCCTTCTGCCCTTGCACTTCCTCGGCGAGCGCACGCGAGTAGATGCTGTTCTCGACCGATTCGACCTTCTGCCACGTGCCGTCAGCCGCCTGTGTGGCGATCGGCAGGACGAGACCGCGGTCAGTTCCGCAGTCTTCCTCCCGCACGATGACGTCCTGTGAGACGTCGACCAGACGCCGGGTGAGGTACCCGGAGTCAGCGGTACGGAGTGCGGTGTCGGCCAGACCCTTACGGGCACCGTGTGTCGAGATGAAGTACTCGAGCACCGACAGGCCCTCACGGAAGTTGGACTTGATCGGACGCGGGATGATCTCACCCTTCGGGTTGGCGACCAGTCCACGCATGCCGGCGATCTGTCGGACCTGCATCATGTTTCCGCGGGCGCCGGAGTTGACCATCATCCAAATCGGGTTGGCCTCAGAAGCGACGAAGTTGATCTCCATCTGACGGGAGACCTCGTTCGTAGCCTGAGTCCAGATCTCGATGAGCTCCTGACGGCGCTCGTCGTTGGTGATCAGGCCCTTCTCGTACTGGCTCTGAACCTTCTCAGCCTTTGTCTCGTATGTCTCCATGATCGTTGACTTGTTCGGCGGGGTGACGACGTCGTCGATCGAGATCGTGACGCCAGACCGCGTCGCCCAGTGGAAGCCGGTGGCCTTGAGAGCGTCGAGGACGGCTGCAACCGTGACCCTCGGGTAGCGCTCAGCCAAGTCGTTGACGATCAAGGAGAGCCGCTTCTTGTCGACGCGCGCGTCGACGTACGGGTAGTCGACCGGTAGCGCCTCGTTGAAGAGGGCACGACCAAGCGTCGTCTCGACGGTCAGCGGTTCGCCCTCCGTCCAGCCTTCCGGAGCCTGGACTTCGCCCGACGGCACAATATCGCGAAGCCGCAGCTTGATCGGCGCCTGGATGTCGAGCAGGCCACGGTCAAACGCCATGACTCCCTCAGCGATCGACGAGAACGCCTCCCCTGCCGCTGTGCCCTTGGGCCTCTCGGTCGTGAGGAAGTAGATGCCCAGCACCATGTCCTGCGTCGGCGAAGCGATCGGACGACCGTCAGCCGGCGACAAGATGTTGTTGCTCGACAGCATGAGGATTCGGGACTCGGCCTGCGCCTCTGCCGACAGCGGCAGGTGAACAGCCATCTGGTCACCGTCGAAGTCGGCGTTGAAGGCGGTGCAGACCAACGGGTGAATTTGGATGGCCTTGCCCTCGACCAGTTGCGGCTCAAAGGCCTGAATACCGAGACGGTGGAGCGTCGGTGCGCGGTTCAGCAGCACCGGGTGCTCGGCGATCACCTCTTCTAGGACATCCCACACCACGGGGCGCTGGCGCTCGACCATGCGCTTGGCGCTCTTGATGTTCTGCGCATGCGACAGGTCGACCAGACGCTTCATCACGAACGGCTTGAACAGCTCGAGTGCCATCTGCTTGGGCAGACCGCACTGGTGCAGCTTCAGCTGCGGGCCGACGACGATGACCGATCGGCCCGAGTAGTCGACACGCTTGCCGAGCAGGTTCTGGCGGAAACGTCCTTGCTTGCCCTTGAGCATGTCCGACAGCGACTTCAGCGCGCGGTTGCCGGGACCGGTGACGGGGCGTCCACGACGGCCGTTGTCGAAGAGAGCGTCAACGGCTTCCTGGAGCATGCGCTTCTCGTTATTGACGATGATCTCGGGGGCGCCGAGGTCGAGAAGTCGCTTCAACCGGTTGTTTCGGTTGATCACGCGGCGGTAGAGGTCGTTGAGGTCGGACGTGGCGAACCGTCCACCGTCCAACTGCACCATGGGGCGCAGGTCCGGTGGGATGACCGGCACGGCGTCGAGCACCATGCCCATGGGGCTGTTGCGCGTCGATAGGAACGCCGAGACCACCCGGAGGCGCTTGAGCGCGCGGGTCTTCTTCTGTCCCTTGCCGGTGGCGATGATCTCGCGCAGACGCGCGGCCTCGGCCTCGAGGTCGAAGGACTCAAGGCGAGCCTTGATCGCCGCGGCGCCCATACCGCCCTTGAAGTAGATGCCGAAGCGGTCCCGCATCTCGCGGTAGAGCATCTCGTCGCCTTCGAGGTCTTGCACCTTCAGACCCTTGAAGCGGTCCCAGACGGCCGTGATGCGATCGATCTGCAGGTCAGCGCGCTTACGGATCTGGTTCATCTCGCGCTCGGCTGATTCGCGCACCTTGCGGCGCTGGTCGGCCTTTGCGCCTTCGGCCTCGAGGGCGGCGATGTCGGTCTCGAGCTTCTTCTGCCTGGCCTCGACGTCGGCGTCACGCTTCTTCTCGAGCTTCTCGCGCTCGAGGCCGATCTTGGTTTCCAGCGACGGCAGGTCGCGGTGTCGGGAGTCCTCGTCGACCCAGGTGATCATGTACGCCGCGAAGTAGATGACCTTCTCGAGGTCCTTCGGGGCGAGGTCGAGCAGGTAGCCCAACCGGCTCGGCACACCCTTGAAGTACCAGATGTGCGTAACGGGGGCAGCCAGCTCGACGTGGCCCATCCGCTCGCGGCGGACCGTGGCGCGGGTCACTTCAACGCCACAGCGCTCACAGATGATGCCCTTGAAGCGCACCCGCTTGTATTTGCCGCAGTAGCACTCCCAGTCGCGAGTCGGCCCGAAGATCTTCTCGCAGAAGAGGCCGTCCTTCTCCGGCTTGAGGGTGCGGTAGTTGATGGTCTCCGGCTTCTTGACCTCACCGTGCGACCACTGACGGATGTCGTCAGCAGTAGCAAGACCGATTCGCAGTTCGTCGAAGTAGTTGACGTCGAGCACGGTTTACCAGTCCTTCTTGGATCTAGTCGTCGTCAGGGCTGCCTGTGGGTGGCCGGAGCAAGGTGCTTGCTCCGGCACAACCTCAGACCTCTTCGACACTGCTCGGCTCACGCCGGGACAGGTCGATACCGAGCTCTTCCGCGGCGCGGAAGACCTCATCATCGGTGTCACGCATCTCGATCGACATGCCGTCGCTGGACAGCACCTCGACGTTGAGGCAGAGCGACTGCATCTCCTTGATGAGCACCTTGAAGGACTCGGGGATGCCGGGCTCTGGGATGTTCTCGCCCTTGACGATGGCCTCGTAGACCTTCACGCGACCCAGAACG
>JANLWJ010000547.1:0-10526 GCA_031364455.1 Actinomycetes bacterium
CCGGGTCGGATGACGGTTCGGGTGAACATCGAGAGCAGAGAGGTTTCGCGACCGATGAACGACGATCCCGTCTTGACGGGATCGTTTCACTCCGGAGGGCAGCACAACGTAGGTGACAGAAGTGGGGAAACCGGTAAGTCCGTCGAGGGTGGCGGCAGTCAGCCCACCCAGAGCAGCTCCAGGACCGCACGCCATCAGGTCGACCAAAGTCCGCTCATCCCGCGTCAGCGTTCCCGAGTGCATCACGACCACGCCTCTTCTGGGCGATTGCCAGCGGCCTCGCCGGAGCATCCACCTTGTGTGCCCCTCACCGTGGCGTGTAGCTGCCCATCGGTAACCAACGACCGTCCCGTTCTTCATGGCAGTAGATGATGGGTGCGCCGACGGCCCTTGTCGCCGTCCGAGCCGAGACCTGGGGACAGGTTTCCGTTCGTCCACACCTCGACCGTTCGCGACGGGGGGTGCGACCGGTTCCGCGTTCGGTTTGGTGTCATCCACCGGCGCTCCCGCGACATCCAACGACACAAGATTGACCGACCCGGACGGGGTCCGTCTGCGTGTGGACAACAGGATGCGGCCCCGGCCGGAGGCTCCCCCACGGAGCCGGCCGGGGCCGCCGCACGTTGCCCGGGGTGCCAGTCAAAGCCCCCACAACGGCGTCCCTGAGCCTGCTAGGCCAACCGCGGGCAGGACCCAGCAGGCGCGACGCGCTAGATGAAGAGCAGTTGCGCGCCGTCAGTCATCTCGATGAAGTCGGAAGCGTTGATGATCGCCTCGACTCCGTCGTACAGATCTTCTTCGGAGAGCTTGTTCATGTCCGCCGACATACGGCAGGCCCACAGGTGGCCGCCCGAGGCGACGATCTGGTCGAGGAACTCCGGCACCTCGGGGACGCCGAGTGCGGCGATCTGGTCCTTGATCATCTTGGTTGCCATCGGCTGCATTCCCGGAAGCGGTGCCAGTGCCTGGGGGATACGAATATCTCCGACCGGCATGTGCATTGCGGTGTTGCCGACCGGGCTGAACTTCAGGTCGTGCATCCGAGACTTCGTGATCATGTCGAAGCCCCAGAAGGTGAAGAACAGATGCGTCTCGATGCCCTCACCGAGAGCAGCGTTGGCGAGCACCAGGGCCGGGTAGGCCATGTCGAGGTTGCCCTTGCTACAGATGAAGGCGATCTTGCGATCGGTGTCGTCGTCATCGAAGTTAGGGACGAGCGGGGCTTGGGTTTCGGTTGTCATGACTGACTCTCCTTCGCTGGATACCGCGCTCACACGCAGCCGTGGGGCTTGGGGACACCAGCGATGTACGACATCTTCTTGGCTGGCTTCTTCGGGAAGAGCTGGAACATCTTCTTGGTGTCGACACCGCCGACCGAGGCCATCCGGCGGATGGTCGGGGTCTCGCCCTGGGCCTTGTAGTCCTCGCGGGCGAACTTGATGGCCGTCCAGTGCTCGTCGGTGAGGTCGACACTGATGTTGGCGGCGAGGATCTTCGCGAGATCTTCGTCCCACTCGTCGAACTCGGTGAGGAACCCTTCGTCGTCGACGTGGATCTCGCGTCCGTTGATCGTGGTGACTGGCATGGTCTTACCTCTCTATGTCGGTCTTCGGCGCCGGCTGTTCGGCCCCGATGGTGCGGAGCATGGTCATGACACGACCAAGGCCCCGACGGGTCTGTGGATCTCGCATCTGCTTGAGCAGGGCGAATGTCGAGGGTGCTTCGGCGAACTCTGCGTCGACATCCTGGGCCGTCAGGGCGGTGCGCTGCAGCAAGGTCATCACTTCAGGCTGCGTCATCTCCTTCACGGTGTTCAGGATCAGGACGACGTTGTCGCCGAGAGCATCGATGTCCTCTTCGGTGAACGACGTCACGACCTTGTCGACGATGTCTGCCCCGCCCCTGGCGAAGGCGAAATAGCCCTTGTCGTCGAGCTCCTGGAGCGTGGACGTCAGCGTGGCCATCGCGGGTGAGGCGAGGGGGACGATCTCCTCGCCGAGCGCGCTGAGCGACTCCATCTGGCGAAGCAGCGCCTCCATAGTCGGAGCAGCTCTGGCCAAGGTGCGCGCCAGCTGGACCGCGTCTTCAACGGTTACGTCATCGCTGAGCGATTCGAGCTCGCGACTGACCATGTCGAAGGCACCACTGACCACGGGGGCTGAGTCAGAGACGAGGTCGGCCCAACGCTCTCGTTGCTGGCGCTGCTGACGCATCTCGTCGGCAATCAACGCCACTTGCTCGGTGAGTAGATCGAGTCGTGCATCGACGGTGCGCTCGGAGACGACGGCGGTCATGATGCGTCCTCATCGGGAACATCCTTGCCGGCCATCGACATGAGCGCCGGCAGCGGAAGCTCCTTGCCGGGGAGCAGGACGTTCCAGTAGATCCAGCGGAACATCAGCTTGCCCCAGTGGTTCAGCTCGGTCTCCTTCAGCAGGCTGAAGGGTCCGACACCGGGGAGAGGGTACTTGCCGGTCATCGGCTCGGTGTCATAGTTGAAGTCGATCAGCATGCCCTTGCCGCCGCCGGACTCGATGAAGCAGTTGGCGTGCCCGTCGAACTTCTCATCCATCGGCTCGCCATCGACGTGCCGCAAGAAGTTGTGGGTGAAGATGTCGACGGAGAAGTGCGCCACAGAGCCGGCCTTGGACGCCGGGATGTTGGACGCGTCACCGATGGCAAAGATGTTGTCGAACTGGCTCGACTGGAAGGTGTGCTTGTCGACCTTGACGTAGTTGAGGTCATCTCCGAGACCAGACCTGGCCACGAAGTCGGCGCCCATGTTGAGCGGAATCGTGACGAGCAGGTCGAACGGCACCTCACGCTCGTCGTAGGAGACAAGCGTCTTGGTCTCGGGGTTGATGCTCTCGACCATGAAGTCGGCCTCGAGGGCGACCTTGCGCTCGTCGAGCATGCCGCCGAGGTGCTTGGAGGCGATCGGTTTGGTGAACGCGCCAGGGAGAGGCGTCACGTAGACGATTTCGACCTGGTCCCGGATCCCGTTCTCGCGGAAGAACGAGTCAGCCAGGAAGGTGAACTCAAGCGGTGCCACCGGGCACTTGATGGGCATGTCCACGATGTGCACGACCAGGCGCCCGCCCTCCCAAGTCTTGAGCTTCTCGCCAAGTGCGGTCGCACCCTCGTGGGTGTAGAACTCGTGGATACTCTTGCGCCACTCTCCCTCGTCCATTCCGGGAGTTTCGGCCGGACGCGGCGTGGTGCCGGTGGCGATCACGAGCTGGTCGTACTCGAGCACCGTTTCGTCCACAAGAAGTACGCGGCCGCCCTCGGCGTCAACGCGGTCGATCTCGCCGTTGACGAGGTCGACACCCTCGGGGATGAACCGCTTGGTGGGCTTGACGACCTCGTCGGGGCGGTAGGCGCCGAACGGTATGAAGAGGTAGCCGGGCTGGTAGTAGTGGACGTCGCGTTGGTCGACAACGGTGATCTGCCACTCATCGCGGGTAAGGCGGGGGCGAAGCTTGTTGACGACCATGGTTCCGGCGGTGCCGCCGCCAAGTACGAGCAGGCGCTTCATCGTGCCCTCCCGAGTCTTCGTGGGTTCTCCGCCAGGACCCTTCAGAATCCGTGGGGGACTTCCAGGGCCAACGCTAGGACTCGGAGCCGATACCCCCCAGGGTATATAGTCCTGGCTCCTTCGGGACCAAAGTCCCTAGGCATGGGTCAGGTGCATACCCTGGACATGTGGCAGGTACGAAACAGGAGAGCAGCCCCTCCCGAAACGTGCGAGCCCTGCCCAAGGCCCACCTGCATCTCCACTTCACCGGAGCGATGCGGCACGGCACGCTCCTTGAGCTGGCCGAACGCCACCACGTTCACCTGCCAGAGGCCCTGATGTCGGACGACCCGCCGGAGCTGCGGGCCACCGACGAGCGGGGCTGGTTTCGGTTCCAGCGGCTCTACGACACTGCGCGGTCGGTGCTCCGAGACCCCGACGACATCTTTCGGCTCGTACGCGAGGTGGCCGAGGACGAGGTGGCCGATGGGTCTAGGTGGCTAGAGATCCAGGTCGATCCATCCGGATACGCCACCCGCTTCGACGGTCTCACCGCGACTTTCGAGCTCATGTTGGACGCCGTCCGCGCCGCATCGGCCTCCACCGGCCTGGCCATGGGGGTGATCGTCGGCGCCAACCGCACCCGTCACCCCCTGGACGCCCGGACCTTGGCGCGGTTAGCGGTGCGCTACGCCGGAGAGGGCGTCGTGGGGTTCGGGCTGGCCAACGATGAGCGCCGCGGGCGCGCCGAGGACTTCGCTGAGGCATTCCGCATCGCCCGCAACGCCGGACTGGCCGGCGTCCCCCACGCGGGCGAGCTGCTCGGAGCTGACAGCGTCCGCAGCTGCCTCGACATCCTCGGCGCGGCCAGGGTGGGACATGGGGTGCGCAGTGTCGAGGATCCCGACCTCGTCAAGCGCATCGCAGACGACGGTGTCGCCCTCGAGGTCTGTCCGGCTTCGAACGTGGCGCTCGGCGTGTACAAGACCCTCCAAGACGTGCCCCTTCGGAGCCTGGTGGAAGCTGGCGTACAGGTGGCACTAGCCGCGGACGACCCGCTGCTCTTCGGGTCGCGCCTCACCGCGCAGTACGAGACCGCCCGCGACATCCACGGCTTCGACGACGCTGGCTTGGCCGATCTCGCGAGGTCATCGGTGAACGCGTCGCTGGCACCGGAGTCTCGCCGCCAGCAGATTCTGCAAGGCATCGACACCTGGCTCTCGACCCCCCGTCAGTGAGCGCGGGCGCAGGAAGGCGAAACCTGGTCAGAGGTGGACGCCGACCAGGGTTGGTTCGGGGTGCAACGTCACGCCGAACCGGTCGTGGACGCCAGCGCGGAGGGTGCGGGCGAGCAGCAAGATGTCTTCGGTCGTCGCTCCCCCGCGGTTGGTGACGGCCAGGGTGTGTTTGGTCGAGAGGGTCGCGGCACCGGTGCCGAGATCGGAGCCGTAGCCCCTTGGGAATCCAGCATGCTCGATCAACCAGGCGGCAGAGGTCTTCAATCTCCCATCGGCCTGCAGCCACTGGGGGGCCTCGGGCGGAAGATCTGCCTGTAAGAGAACGGGGTTGGTGAAGAACGAGCCAGCCGACCAGGTGTCGTGGTCAGCGTCGTCGAGCACCATTCCCTTGGCGCGACGTAGCTCGAGCACGGCAGTGCGCACGTCGACCAACGGCGCCGTACCACCGAGCTCAAGGTCGAGGCGGCCGGCAAGCTCGGAGTAGCGGACCGGGGCACCGTTGCTCGCCACCGATAGCCGAAGCTGCACCGAGAGCACGACAAACCTGCTCGGCTCTGCCTTGAACACGCTGGTTCGGTAGCCGAACCCGCAGTCCGCGGGAGTCATCGAGTGAACGTGGCCGGTCAGCCGGTCAAAGACGTCGACGCTAGCCACGACGTCAGCGACTTCTTGCCCGTAGGCTCCGACGTTCTGGATCGGTGTCGCGCCGACTGAGCCAGGGATGCCGGAGAGCGCTTCGACGCCAGACCAGCCTTCGGCCGCGCAGCGCGCGACGAGGACATCCCACGACTCACCAGCAGCCACGTCGAGGTGCACCTCGTCATCGTCGCGGCCGACCGCGACCCCGGTGGTACGAACAGCGATCACCGGAACGTCAACCCCGGCATCGGAGACGAGCAGGTTGGACCCACCACCGAGGATGAGGCAGCCATCACCGCCCTCGCCGCGCACCACGTCAACCAGCTCGTCACGGGTGGATGCTTCGACGACGCGTTCGGCGATCCCGCCAACCCGGAGAGTCGTTAGCGACGCGAGTGAGACGCCCGGGCGTTCGCGCATCAGGCGAGCTGGACCACGGCACGCGCCATGCCGAGTACCTTCACGCCGTCGCAGGTGACGGTGAGCTCAATCTTCACGCGCCCGGCTTCAAGTACCTCGATCACCTTGCCGCCCACCTCGACGGTCGCGCCCTCGTCGTCATCAGGAACAGGTACCGGTTTGGTGAACCGGGTGCTGTACTCGACAACGGTTCCGGGGTCACCACACCAGTCGGTCACGACGCGGATCGCCTCTGCCATCGTGAGCATGCCGTGCGCAATCACATTCGGCAGACCGACGTCGGTGGCGACTCGCTCGTTCCAGTGGATGACGTTGAAGTCGCCGGACGCGCCGGCGTACTTGATCAGGTCGAGGCGGCGCAGCTGGAACGACTGTGCCGGAAGCTCGGTACCGACCTCGACGTCGGTCGACCTCACAGTTGCTGTCACCGGTCAGCCCTCCACTGCTCGAGCGACCAGCGTGGCGAAGACGGAGACAACGGGCGCTCCAAATGAATCCGCGATGTCGCTGCGGATCGTGAGGATGTCGTTGCCAGCCATCGTCCGTGCCGAGTGGACCGATGCAGTGGTGTGCAGCACTTCGCCGGCAACGATGGGGCGGGTGAACCGGAACTTCTGATCGCCGTGGACGACGCGGGAGAAGTCGAGGCCAAGCTCGGGGTCGTCGATCACCGAGAGCTGCGGCCCGCGGGTCACGACCACGGCGAACGTCGGCGGTGCCACCAGATCAGCGTGGCCCAGCGCTCTTGCGGCATCGACGTCGCGGTAGGCAGGGTTGTCATCACCGGCCGCCACCGCGAACTCGCGGACCTTCTCGCGCCCGACCTCGTAGGCCTGCGGCGGATACTGCTTTCCGACGAGCTCGACGTTGAGCGCCATGCTCAGCCCATCCCTCCGAACTGGCCCCCGGTGACCGGAAGCGTGACCCCTGAGACGTAGTCGCTGTCGGGCGAGACGAGGAACGCCGTCGCCGCGGCGATATCCTCCGGCTGCCCAAAGCGGCCGAGACTGATCATGCCGCGAATGGGCTCACGGATGTCGTGCGGGATCCCGACCTCGCCCCCGGAACCCTTCTCCGCCGTCAATCTGGTCTCGATGAAGCCCGGTGCAACGGCGTTGACGTTGATGCCGAACGGGCCAAGCTCTTGGGCGAGTGTCCGAACGAGGGCGATCAGCGCCCCCTTGGCTGCGGTGTAGTTGGCCTGACCGGGGTTGCCGGTGAGTGCAGCCACCGACGACGTGAACACGATCTTGCGCTGGTGGTCGACGGCCCTGGACGCCGCGAGCTCGGCCTTGGCTGCGGAGCGCATCACCGCGAGCGCTGCGTGGGTCGCGTTCCACGCTGTGCGGAGGTTGGCGTCCAGAGCGGCGTCGAGGTCAGCGGTGTCCTGACGGTGGAACATGCGGTCGCGGGTCGTCCCTGCATTGTTGACCAGGATGTCAACGGTTCCGAAGGCGTCGACGGCCGTCTCGATCAGAGCCGTCGCCTGATCCGGGTCAGCGGTGTCTCCCGCGTACGTGGCGCTCGCGGTGCCGGAGAGTTCGGCAGACACCGCCGCAAGAGGCTGCGGATCGAGGTCACCCAGGACGACGAACGCCCCTTCGGCAGCAAGACGGAAGGCCGTGGCGCGCCCGATGCCCCGACCAGCGCCGGTAATGACAGCCACACGTCCGGCCAGCCGGCTTGTGGCAGCCTGAGCCGCCGGACGCGGAGAGGTCACCGCGTCACCAGACCGCGACTAACGGGTCTCGCGGTGCTCGGTGTGCTTGCCGCAGTTCGGGCAGAACTTCTGCAGCGAGATCCGGTCGGGGTCGTTCCGACGGTTCTTCTTGGTGATGTAGTTGCGGTTCTTGCAGTCCGCGCAGGCCATCGTGATCTTCGGCCGAACGTCGCTCTTGGCCACCGGGACTCCTTGGGTTGCTTTCGGGTGATGCTGGACTACCTACCTGCTGAGTAGCGGAGGCCGGATTTGAACCGGCGACACAGCGATTATGAGCCGCTTGCTCTGCCAACCTGAGCTACTCCGCCGACCGAACCTGACGCCGCGACCGGTGAAGGTCGATAGCCAGGCCCCGAGCCCCAATACGGAATCGAACCGTAGACCTTCTCCTTACCATGGAGACGCTCTACCGACTGAGCTATTGGGGCCTTGCTCGACTTCCCGAGCGGAGACAGGTTACACGGGGTCGACGCCGCCGGAGAAATCGGCCTCGGGCCCCACTATCGCGATCTCCCCGGGCCAGTCACAATTGGCCCGTGGCGAACTCCCGGCTCTCCCTCGCGTCCACCGACTCGTTCCTGTCGATCGCGTCGCAGGGCAGCATCCTCTCGATCGGCTCTATCGGGTCGGCGGCCAGCATCGGCTCAGTCGGATCGGTGGCGTCGGTGCTGTCGATCGGTTCAGCGGCGTCGGCCGCCTCGGCCCTGTCGGCCGCGAGCGCCGGGTCGCTGATGTCGGCGGCGAGCGCCGGGGCCGTCATGGGGACGCCGACGGGGCGCTGGCGCCTGATCGCGGCGGTCGTCGGCCTCGCAGCTCTGGCGACGGTCGTGGCGGCGAATGGCCGCCGAACGTAAGAACCCCCGACAGCGGTCGGGGGTTCTTGGCGTGGCAGGTGTTGGGTTCGAACCAACGTAGGCTGAGCCGGCGGATTTACAGTCCGCTCCCTTTGGCCACTCGGGCAACCTGCCAGGCTTGCCGCGCTGGGCGACGAACGGCAACAATACCGCAGCCCCCCATGGCGCATACGCTGACCATTGCGCACCCCAGACCCGCCCGGAAGGAACCCCATGGCCTCGGAGTCCTCGTTCGACATCGTCAGCAAGGTCGACCGCCAGGAGATCGACAACGCCCTGAACCAGACAGCCAAAGAGCTGAGCCAGCGCTTCGACTTCAAGGGCACCGGAGCGTCCATCGCCTGGCAGGGTGAGATGGGGATCGACGTGCGCGCCAACTCCGAGGAGCGGGTCAAAGCCGCCCTCGACGTATTCAAGGACAAGCTGGTCAAGCGGAAGGTGTCGCTGAAGCACCTCGACGCCGGCGACCCAGCCGCGTCCGGCAAGGAGTACAAGATCAGCGGGACGCTTTCCCAGGGCATCAGCCAGGAGAACGCCAAGAAGATCGGCAAGATCATCCGTGACGAAGGCCCCAAGGGCATCAAGGCCCAGATCCAGGGCGACGAACTCCGGGTCACCAGCAAGAGCCGCGACGACCTTCAGACAGTTCAGCGGCTTCTCGACGGCAAGGACCTCGAAGTCGCGCTGCAGTACGTGAACTACCGCTGACACTGGACTCTCACTAAGCAAGCCGCCGCGTTTCTTGAGGCCGCGGTTGTCGCTGGTCTGAACATCATCGTCGCCGGGGCACTCAACCAGGTGCGCTCTAGCGATGTTGTGAGCAGACGTGAGAAGGGAGGGTCGCCGTAAGAGGGCTGGAGTGGCTTAGCGAGTGCTTCGAGGGAGCGCGGAGCATCGATGTGGTGGACTGCCTGGGTGAGCACGCACGAGGGTGAATGGTTAGTGAGCGTGGCGGGTGAACGATTCCGCGTACGACTACGTCCTCGACATGGGCATGTCTTCGAGTACGACTACACATGGTTGACTGGGCCGAACAAGGGCTATGGGTTCGGTGAGACAGGACCCACCGAACGGGGCGAGGCCGAGCACAGGGCGCGGATCCGTTGGTTCCTCGATGAGATTGACCCATCCACCGGATACCTAGCCGAGGCGTGAGCCCGGTACGGCGTTGGTGATCCGAGACATCGTTCGCTGGCCCCGGATCAGCGGCGCTGCTTGCACACAAGCGGGGGCGTTCTAGCGATGTTAGTTCTCTCCGCCTTCGACTGAGACGGCAAACGCTAATCGCGGCATGGGCGGTCACTCGTAGACAGTCGCGGCCCTCAGGGCGTCATTGACGACTTCCCTCCGTTGCCCGGCAGGATGCGGTCGCGATTTTTGTAGTAGCCGCCTGAATCGGCTAGCCACGCTGCGAATGCCTCGAGGTACTCGTGGAGTGCAGCATTGGTCCAAGGGGCACCGCTCGCAGCATCCATGGCAGGTTCTCGTGCGGTCGCGATAACGCCGTCACACCCTCCTGCCAGCGATGCTGATGGGCACCCACCCGCCCCACACTCGGTGTCGAAGTGGGCGTCCCCATGCGCGAACTCGTAGTGGAAGCAGACATAGTGCATCCGCTCGACACCTCATACCCAACGACTGAGGATCCTGGCAGGATCGTGCGTGACAGGTTGGGGATGAGAGGCGGTCGGTGCCCGGTGAGCGCTTCCGGTGGTGTGGGACGGGATCGTGATGAGTCGGGCCGCCCGTTCAATGCGCGACCGCGAGACGGTTTGGGTCGACCCTTGCCCCATGGCGGCGAAGGTGTCGAGCGCGTCCCAGAAGGTCTGGCGTTGCCACCGCGTGAGTCGCTCACCGAGGCACAACGACTTATCGACGAAGGTCGGCCGTTCCATGCGCACGAGGTCTTGGAGGGCACATGGAAGGCAGCACCACCCAGTGAGAGGGACCTCTGGCAGGGACTCGCGCAGCTCGCCGTCGGGCTGACGCATGCAATGCGCGGCAACTCGACCGGTGCGGTATCCGTGATGACTAGGGGTCGCAACAAGATCTCTGCCTATGCGGACGCTCCTCCTTACGGTATCGACATCCTTGGGTTGGTGGCGTGGTCGAACGGACTCATCGAGCAACTCGCCACC